>NZ_JBNCAR010000001.1:0-284643 GCF_051280715.1 Thauera sp. AutoDN2
TTCCTGTTTCGGGATGCGCTTCATGTCGTTCTTCCTGTCTTTGCGTCGATCGTACGACGACTACGTTGGAAGACGAAATCCGTGGGGCAGCTCACAATGGACACGCGGTTCACTGGGTCGCCGCAACGATGCGGAACCGGATCACGACCTCGTTGGCGACCACGTCGAAGGCCCTCCAGGCGCCCTCGCCGATCGAGAAGTCACCGCGCTGGATAGTGAGGCTGCCTTCGAACACGCCGGTCTCGCCCTGAGGCGTGAAGCGTGCGGGAACGACCACGTCCCGGGTCGTCCCCTTGATCGTCAGCTTGCCCGCAACCTCGTACTGGTCCGCGCCGAGCGCCCTGACTGCGGTGGATTCGAAACGGGCGGACGGAAAGTCCTGGGTGTTGAACCAGGTCTTGCGTGCGGCCTCCTCATCGCCTTCTTCGCTGCCGGTGTCGATGCTGGCGAGCGCGACTTCGATCAAGGCGCTCGATGCCTCCGGCGCCGCAGGATCGAAGCGCAACTGGCTGGAGAACTGTCTGAAAGCGCCCTCCATCGACACGCCCATCTGCTGGTAGCCGAAGCCGATCTGGCTCTTGTCGGCCTGCACCTGGTTGTATTCCACCGCATGAGCCCCCGAGGTGGCGATGGCGAGGGTCGAAAACAGGGCAAGTGCGATGCGTTTCATGATGTCAGTCCTTTGATGATCGTTTGGAGGGGACAGCCGTCCAGCTCAGTCCGCGCGCTGGCGCAACATTCTGGTCAGCACGTCGTCCTTGTCGATGAAGTGGTGCTTGAGCGAAGCACCGACATGCGCAAGCAGCGTCGCGATCAACAACAGGTTCAGGCTTGCATGCACCGACTGCAGCAGATCGCCGAGCGCCTTGTCCCTGGACAGCAGATCGGGCAGCGGTAGCACCCCGAACCAGACGGTCTGGAAGCCCTTGGCCGAGCTCATCAGCCAGCCGGTCAGCGGGATCGCGAACATCAACACGTACAACAGGAAGTGGCCCGCATGCGCGGCGAAGCGTTCGAGCGGCCCCATGTGCAAGGGAAGTGGCGGCGGGCGGTGGCTTACACGCCAGGCCACGCGCAACAAGACGAGCAGGAACACGCTGACACCCGCCCACTTGTGCCACGAATACAACTGCAGCTTGGCCGGGGAGAGATCCAGCCCGGTCATGTAAAAGCCCAGCCCGAGCATGCCGAAGATCAGCACGGCCAGCAGCCAGTGCAGCGTCTTCGCGGTGGTGGTGTAGTGCGTGTTCATGAGCAGGGTTCCTCGATCGATCCGCGGGGTCTCATCCCCGCGCTATCCATGCATGAACTCTAGTCACTCATGGCGACGGGAAAAAGGCGGTTTTCGACAAAGGTTTATCCCGATCAGTGCAACAATCAGTATTTTCTGATGCCATTGATCACATAAACTCGACCAAAACCTGCCCTGGCAGCGCCCTCGATCAACGATCCACGCGCGTGGCGCCTCCCCGCTCCAACCCCCACTGCTTCGCCAGCGCATACAGCACCGGGATCACCACCAGGGTCAGCACGGTCGAGGACACCATGCCACCGACCATCGGCGCCGCGATGCGGCTCATGACCTCGCTGCCCGTGCCGGTGCCGTAGAGCACAGGCAGCAGGCCGAGAATGACAGTGATCACGGTCATCATCTTGGGCCGCACACGCTCGACGGCGCCCTCCATCACCGCGGCGTAGAGGTCCGCCACGCCCGGCGTCTCGCCCTGCGCGGCACGCTCGGCGCGGATGCGCGCCCAGGCCTGGTCCAGGTAGATCAGCATGATCACGCCGGTCTCGGCAGCCACGCCGGCAAGCGCGATGAAGCCCACCGCCACCGCCACGCTCATCTGGAACCCCATCCACCACATCAGCCACACCCCGCCGATGAGCGCAAAGGGCACCGACAGCATGACGATGAAGGTCTCGGTGAGGCGGCGGAAGTTGAGGTAGAGCAGCAGGAAGATCAGCGCCAGCGTCAGTGGCACGACGATGGCGAGCTTTTCCTTGGCGCGCTCCATGTACTCGAACTGCCCGCTCCACACCGCGTAGTAACCGGGCGGGAAGCGCACCTGCTCGGCCACCGCACGCTGGGCGCGCTCGACGAAGCGGCCGATGTCGGCTTCGCGCGTATCGACATACACGTAGGCGACGAGCGCGGCGTTCTCGGTGCGGATCGCCGGGGCGCCGCGGGTCAGCTTCACCTCGGCGAGCTGGCCAAGGGGCACCGGGCCGAGCCGGGTCGGCACCAGCACCTGGGCGGCGATGCGCTCGGGGTTCTCGCGCAGCGCACGCGGGTAGCGCACGCTGACGTTGTAGCGCTCCAGGCCCTCGACGGTGGTGGTCACCGCCTCGCCACCGAGCGCGGTGGCAACCGTCATCTGCAGGGCATCGATGGTGAGGCCGTGGCGCGCAAGCTGCTCGCGGCGCGGCTCGATATCGACGTAGTAGCCGCCGGCCACGCGCTCGGCGTAGGCGCTGGAGGCGCCCGGCACGTCGCGCACCGCGGCCTCGACCGCCTTCGCCAGTTGCTCCAGGGTGTCGAGGTCCTGGCCGAACACCTTCACCCCCACCGGCGTGCGGATGCCGGTGCTGAGCATGTCGATGCGCGCCTTGATCGGCATGGTCCACGAGTTGGCCAGGCCGGGAAACTTCACCGCGGCGTCCATCTCGGCGATCAGCGCGTCCACCGTCATCCCGGGACGCCACTGGTCATGGGGCTTGAGGTTGATGACGGTTTCGAACATCTCCAGCGGCGCGGGGTCGGTGGCGGTGTTGGCGCGGCCCGCCTTGCCATACACCGACTCCACCTCGGGGAAGGTCTTGAGGATGCGGTTGGTGGTGGCGAGCAGGCGCCCGGCCTCGGTCACCGACATGCCGGGCAGCCCCGCCGGCATGTAGAAGATCGCGCCCTCGTTGAGCGTGGGCATGAACTCGCTGCCGATCTGGCGCGCCGGAATCAGCGTCACCCCCATCGCCACCAGCGCGAGCAGCACGGTGGTGAGCTTGAAGCGCATCACCAGCGCGATCACCGGGCGGTAGAGCCAGATCAGCACGCGGTTGAGCGGGTTGCGATGCTCGGGGACGATCCGGCCGCGTACGAAGAACAGCATCAGCACCGGCACCAGCGTCACCGACAGGAAGGCGGCGCCCGCCATGGCGAGCGTCTTGGTCCACGCCAGCGGCGAGAACAGCCGGCCCTCCTGCCCTTCGAGCGTGAACACCGGCAGGAAGGACACGGTGATGATCAGCAGCGAGAAGAACAGCGCCGGCCCGACCTCGCGACAGGCGTGGATCAGCACTGCGGCGCGCTCGGCCGCGCTGGCGTCCGCACGCAGGGTCTCGAGCCGCTTGTGGGCGTTCTCGATCATCACGATCGCGGCGTCCACCATCGCCCCGATCGCGATCGCGATGCCGCCCAGGCTCATGATGTTCGAGCCGATGCCCAGTATCTGCATGCCGATGAAGGCCACCAGGATGCCCAGCGGCAGGGTCACGATCGCCACCAGCGCGCTGCGCACATGGAGCAGGAAGACGATGCACACCGCGGCGACGATCAGGCTTTCCTCGAAGAGCGTCCATTTGAGGTTCTCGATCGCGCGCTCGATCAGCGTCGAGCGGTCATAGACCGGCACGATCTCCGCGCCCTCCGGCAAGCCGGGGGCAATCTCGGCGATGCGCGCCTTGACGTTGGCGATCACCTCGAGCGCGTTCTCGCCGAAGCGCGCCATGACGATGCCCGAGGCCACCTCGCCCTCGCCGTTGAGCTCGGCGATGCCGCGGCGTTCGGCCGGCACGAGCTCGACACGGCCGATGTCAGCCACCCGCACCGGGGTGCCGGTGCCGCTGGCATCCAGCTTGAGCACGATGTCCTCGATGTCGGCCACGCTGCGCAGGTAGCCGCGGCCGCGCACCATGTACTCGCGCTCGGCAAGCTCGATGACGCGGCCGCCGACGTCGCGGTTGGACTCGCGGATCGCCCGCCCGACCTCGTCGAGCGCGATGCCGTAGCCGGCCAGCCGGTAGGGGTCGACGGTGACCTGGTACTCGCGCACGAAGCCGCCCACGCTCGCCACTTCGGCCACGCCCTCGGCCTGGGTCAGCGGGTAGCGCACGTACCAGTCCTGGATGCTGCGCGTGTCGGCGAGCGACAGGTCCTTGCCGGTGATGGCGTACTGGTACACCCAACCCACGCCGGTGGCGTCGGGCCCGATCTGCGGCGCCACGCCGGCCGGCAGGCGCGCAGCGGCGGTGCTGAGGTATTCGAGCACGCGCGAGCGCGCCCAGTAGAGGTCGGTGCCGTCCTCGAAGATCACGTACACGTAGGACGCGCCGAACATCGAGAAGCCGCGCACCACCCGCGCCTTGGGCACCGCCAGCATCGCGGTCGTGAGCGGATAGGTGACCTGGTCCTCGACCACCTGCGGCGCCTGGCCGGGGTAGTCGGTGTAGACGATCACCTGCACGTCGGACAGGTCGGGCAGCGCGTCGAGCGGGGTGTGCTTGATCGCGTAGAGGCCGCCGCCGATCAGGAAGGCGGTGGCCAGCAGCACCAGGAAGGCGTTGCGCGCCGACCAGTCGATGAGGCGATCGAGCCAGCCGGCGTCGGGCGCAGCACCGCCCGCCTGCCCTGCCCGCGACCCGACCAGGGCGTCGTCTGCGCGCTCAGTGCCCGGCATGGTCGTGTCCGCCGGCGTTGGTGTCAGCGCCTGCGTTGGCGTTGGTCTCGGCCGGCGCTGCAGCGCCTGCGCCCGATCCGGGCGGGTGCGCAAGGCGCTCGATGCGCGTCACCACGTACTCACCCGGCCCGCGGTCCTCGAAGCGGAAGCGGATCGGTGCGCCCGCTTCCAGGCCCTCGACCAGCGCCGGGTCGGCGAGGCCGAAATCCATGGTCATTTCCGGCCAGCCGAGCGTGGGGATCGGCTCGTGCGACAGGCTGATCCCGTCCGCGAAGGCCTCCTCGAACACGCCTTCGACCTCGTATGCGGGGTAATCCTGCGGCGCATCACTCAACCCGGCGAGCGCGGCACGGAGCTGGCTCTCGGAGTCGATCAGGAAGTTGGCCGACACCACCACGCGGTCGCCCGCCGCCACGCCGTCGAGCACCTCGACGAACGTGCGTCCGCGCTCGCCCAGGCGCACCGCCACCGGCTCGAAGTGCCCTTCGCCGAGCGCGCGCAGCACGACGCGGCGCTCGCCATCGTCGATCACCGCCGATGCCGGCAGCAGCAGGCCCTCGCGGCTGGCGCCGGGGGCGAAATCGAGCTGGGCGAACATGCCCGGGCGCAGCAGGCCCTCCGGGTTGTCGAGCTCGACGCGTACCGGCGTGCTGCGCGTCCCGGCATTCAGGGTCGGATACACGTAACCCACCCGGCCGGCAAAGCTGCGCCCGGGGACGGCGTCCACCTTCACCTCTACCGCATCGCCCGGCTGCACACGGGCGAGGTCGCGCTCATACACCTCGGCGATCACCCACACCCGCGACAGATTGGCGATGCGGAACAGCGCCTCACCCGCCATGAAACGTGCGCCCTGGGTGGCGAGGCGTTCGAGCACGATGCCGTCGGCAGGCGCGTGCACGGTCTGGCGCGCACCGGTCTGGCCGGCGACCTGCAGGTTGGCGAGCCGTGCGCGGGCAGCGTCGGCCAGCCGCGACGCGGCGGCGCGGGCCTCGGTGTTAGCGGCGCTGTCCTGCAGCAGGCGTTCGGCGATGCGCACCTCCTCGCCGGCCGTCTGCAGCGCCGGGCTCCACGCGGTGGCCATCGGCTGACCGCGGCGCACGACGTCGCCTACGGCGTTGACATGCAGGCGCTCGATCCAGCCCTCGAAACGCGGCGCCACCACCACCTGCGCGCGCTCGTCGATCTCGATGCGGCCCGCGGCGCGCAGCACGCCGTCGAGCGCGCCGCGCATGACCTCGGCGGTGCGCACGCCCAGGGTCTGCATGCGCGCCGGGCTCACCCGCACCACGCCGGCGTCATCCTGCGCTTCGTCGGCATAGACCGGGATGTAATCCATGCCCATCGAATCCTTCTTCGGCACCGGCGAGGTGTCGGGCAGGCCCATGGGGTTGCGGTAGTACAGGATCTGGCGCTCACCGGGCTGCCCGGCAACTGGCGCTGCAGCCGACTCCGAACCTGCCTGGACACCCACAGCGGACGCATCCGGTTCGAGCGCAGACGGCGGTACGCCGTCGGCCAAGCCGCTGCTCCCCGCCCAGTAGGCCAGCACAGCAACGCCCGACAGTGAAAGTAGCAGCGCCAGCATGGCGACGACGCTGAAACCGCCCGTCTGCCGACGGATGCCGCACGTTTCGCACATGTCACGACTCGCGGCGCCAGGGCACTTCGACGCGAATCGCATCTCACGGGCAAGGCCCGAGTCGGAACAGCGCTGCGGGCCGACTGCAGCGTCTGCGTCCACGGCCATATGGTCTGGAATCACTCGATTTCTCCGGAGAGTCGGCCGATCTCGACCAGCGCCAGGCGCGCCTCGGCTTCGGCCTGCAGCAACGCGAACTCGGTGTCGAGCACCTGGCGCTCGGTCATCAGCACGGCTTCGAAAACATCGGTCGAAGACGGCGCACCGGCAGCGAGCGCCGCACGGGCAGCGTCACGCCCGGCGCGGGCCTGTGGCAGCAGGCTGGTGCGCACCAGGCGCAGACGGTCCGTGGCGGATTGCCAGGCAGACCACGCTGTGCCGAGTTCGCCCGCAAGGCGGGTTTCGGTCGCCAACCGGCGCGCGTCGGCGGCCAGACTCAGGGCCGCAGTCTCACGCTCACGCGCGTCGCGAACACCTTGCTGCAGCGGGATCATCACCTCGAACATCAGATCCCAGCTCTCCTGCCCTCCGCGCGGGCGGTTGTAGGTGAGGCCCACGGCGTAGTCGGGCTGGCGCTCGCGGCGGGTGCGTTCGCGCTCGATGCGCGCGGCTTCGACGCCCACGGCCTCGGCCCTTGCCTCGGGATGCGCCTGCCGCACGCGTTCGACGAGACTTGGAAAGTCGAGCTTCGCAGGCAGGGGCGGCGGGTCGTCCGGGAGGGCAAGCGGCGCATCCGGCGTCCGCCCGAGCAGGGCGTTGAGGGCTGCCGCTGCGCCCTCCCTGCGCTGCGCGATGGAGAGCGCGGCAAGGCGTTCGGCAGCGTGGGCACGCTGCGCCTGCAGCACCGCCTGCTGGCTGCCGATGCCATTGCGGTAGCGCGCCAGCGCGCTCTCTTCCACGCTTTTCAGCAGGCGCTGCTGAGCGCCGTTCAGCCTGGCCTCGCGATCAGCCTGCCAGTACCGCAGCCAGACGGCACGCACCTGCGCTTCGAGTGTGCGCCAGGCGGCATCCTGCCCCGCCTCCGCCCGTGCGGCCGCCGTCCGCGCAGCATCGCGCTCCAGGGCGCGCTTGCCCCAGCCGGGCAAGGGCTGCACCACGCGATAGCGGGTCTCGCCGACCTCGCCGGGCAGCAGCGCGGTGTTGCCGCCGCGCATGGTATTGGTGACATCCATCAGTTCCACCTGGAAGCGCGGATCGGGCAGCGCACCGGCGGCGCCGACGCGCTCGCGCACGGCCTGGGTCTGGTGGCGCTCGGCCGCGAACGCCGGGTTCGTCGTGCGGGCGAGCGCAACCAGCCCTTCCGCGCTCGCACCGGGCGAATCCTGCGCAGCGGCGAGCGGGGACGCGCCCAGGGACACCCCCAGCGACAACAACGCCGCGACACAAACCCGGCGCCACGCGGCACGTGTTGGCCGCCGCGTGGCGCACGCGGTCATGCCTGAAACCGGCAGGATCCCCGCCCCGCATCGCCGCTCCGTCCAGGCCGCGAAAGAAGTGTCCATCCCGAGACCCCGTCAGTCCTGTACGCGGATCTCGCTCGCCGTATAACGGCGCCCGTCCTTGCCGGCGATGAAGCGGACACGATCACCGACCTTCAGGGCCTTGAGCTGGGCCGACTCATCCACCTCGAAGGCCATGGTCATCGGCGGCATGCCGAGGTTCTCCAGCGGGCCATGCGCGATGGTCACGCGCTTGCGCGCAACGTCGAGGCGCTTGACCTCCCCCTCGGAGGGCGCGAGCTTCGCCCCGTCCTCGGCCTCCACGATCGCCGGGGTTCCGTGGCCGTGATGGGCATCGTGCCCCTGTGCCGCCCCGGCGCGCGTCGTGGCAAGCGATGCGGCGAGCGCAACCCCGCAGGTGAGCATCACCCACAGCGCAGCCACCGGTCGATGCGCGGCCGCATGCTGAACCGCTGCGTCACGGGAAGGTGCAGATCGCGCACCTGCGTTGAAAGCCCGCGCATGGCGCGCTGCGCCGGCCGGAGGGATGTCGTGATGCATGTGCCTTCTCCTGTTCTCTTCGGTGGGGTTCGGACGGTGGATTCAGGGCCATCGATTCCGCCAATACGAACCGAGTATGGAGAGCGGCGGTCGACCGCCTGCTTACGCGCGCATTACATTCCTGTCAGTTTCGTCCGCCGCGACCGCAGCGAGGCAGAATCACGGCCATGAAGATCCTGATCGTCGAAGATGAACCGAAGACCGGCGACTACCTGCGCCAGGGCCTGATCGAGGCCGGGTTCGTGGTCGACCTCGCGCGCGACGGCGCAGATGGCCTGCATCTGGCACTCACGGGCAGTTACGACCTCATCGTGCTCGACGTGATGCTGCCGACCCTGGACGGCTGGGGCGTGCTGCAGGTGCTGCGCCGCAGCGGCCAGGACGTGCCGGTGCTGTTCCTCACCGCACGCGATCAGGTCGAGGACCGGGTGCGCGGGCTGGAGCTCGGTGCCGACGACTACCTGGTCAAGCCCTTCGCATTCTCCGAACTGCTCGCCCGCGTGCGCACCCTGCTGCGCCGCTCACGCACCAAGGAGCCCGAGCAGTTGCGCGCCGCCGACCTCGAACTCGATCTGCTGCGCCGCCGCGTGAGCCGCGCCGGCCAGCGCATCGAGCTCACCGCCAAGGAATTCGCCCTGCTCGAGTTGCTGCTTCGCCGCCAGGGCGAAGTGCTGCCACGCGCATTGATCGCCTCGCAGGTGTGGGACATGAACTTCGACAGCGACACCAACGTGATCGAGGTTGCGGTGCGGCGGCTGCGCGCCAAGGTGGACGATGCCTTCGAGCCGAAGCTGATCCGCACCGTACGCGGCATGGGATACGTGCTCGAGGCGCCGCCGGAGCATGCGCGCACGATGCGGCCGGAGGGCGCATGAGCTTGCCGCGCAGCCTGTCGCTGACCGCCCGCCTCGCGCTGCTGTTCGCGGCGATGACCGCGAGCCTGCTGATCGTGGTCGGGGTGGTGATCGGGCGCGCGGTGGAGCACCACTTCCACGAACTCGACGATCACGAGCTCGCCGGCAAGCTGACCCTGGTCGGCAACCTGCTGCAGGGCGCGGACCCGGCGCACCCGCTGGACGAACGACTGCTGCAACTGGACGACGCCTTCGCCGGCCAGGACACGGTGGCGGTGCTGCTGCGCGATGGCGACGGCCGCGTGCTGCATGCGATCCAGCCCCACTTCTTCACCCGCGCCCAGCGCGAGGGCGGCGAGTTGCCCGCGGCGAGCACACCCTGGTCGCAGGACGGCCATGAGGTCATCGGCCGGGCGGCGCGCATCACGCTGCCTGAAGGGGCGGCGGAAGGCGGCGCCGTGCTTGCCCTGGTTGCCCTCGACGTTTCTCACCACATCCACTTTCTCGACACCTTGCGCCGCGGCCTGTGGCTGGGCATCTCGGCCGCGGCGATCGCCGCCGCGCTGCTCGGCTGGCTCGCCGCACATCGCGGCCTGGCGCCACTGCGCCGGGTCACCGCCACCGCCGGCCAGCTCTCGGCCGAGCGCCTGGGCGAGCGCCTCGCCGAGGACGACGCGCCTGCCGAGGTGCGCGAGCTGGTGGAAGCCTTCAACGGCATGCTGGCACGACTGGAGGGCTCGTTCCGCCGCCTGTCGGAGTTCTCCGCCGACATCGCGCACGAGCTGCGCACACCGATCTCCAACCTGATGACCCACACCCAGGTGGCGCTTGCGCAGACCCGCAGCAACGAAGAGTACCGCGACGTGCTGGCATCGAACATGGAAGAGTTCGAACGCATCGCGCGCATGGTGGGCGACATGCTGTTTCTAGCGCGCGCCGAGGACGGGCGCCTGCCGCGCGGCGACGAGGCCGTCGCGCTGGAGGCCGAAGCGCACGCCCTGGCCGAGTTCTACGAGGCGCTGGCCGAGGCGCAGCAGGTCAGCCTCACCGTACGGGGCACCGCCAAAGTGCGCGGCGACCGCCTGATGCTGCGCCGCGCACTGTCCAACCTGGTGTCGAACGCGCTGCGCCACACCCCCGCGGGCGGTAGCGTGCGGATTCGCCTGCGCACAACCCACCGCCGCGGCACGCAGGCCGCAGCCGGCGCCGACAGCGCCGCTCAGGAACCCGGCTGCGCCGCGCCGACGGTCGCCGAGATCGAGATCGAGAACGACGGCGAGCCGATCCCGCCCGAACAGCTCGAGCGCATCTTCGACCGTTTCCATCGCGCCAGCGCCAACCGCCGCAGCCATGGCGAAGGTGCGGGGCTCGGCCTGGCGATCACACGCTCGATCGTGCACGCCCACGGCGGACACATCCGCGCACGCTCCGCAGCGGGCACCACGACCTTCAGCATTTTTCTTCCTGCCGAGGCCTCATCCTCGGCGCAGTCCCCGAACCCACAACGAAGCACACAGGAGCCCACCTCATGAGCACCAGCCATTACGACAGGCGCCCCCTGCCGCGCACCCCACTGCGCAGCTTCTTCGCTGCCGCACTTCTCGGCCTCGCCACCCTCTCTCCGGCCCTCGCCGCCGATGAGGAGGTCGTCATGTACAAGGACCCCAACTGCGGCTGCTGCGGCAAATGGGCCGAGCACATGCGTGCGCAAGGTTTCACGGTGAAGGAAGTCGCGAGCCCGCAGATGAGCCTCGTCAAGGAGGAGGCCGGCGTGCCGCAGGCGCTGGGCTCCTGCCACACCGCCCGGGTCGGCGGCTATGTCGTCGAGGGCCACGTCCCCGCCGCCGACGTGCGCCGCATGCTCGACGAAAGGCCGGCCATCACCGGCCTATCGGCACCCGGCATGCCGCTCGGCTCCCCTGGAATGGAAGGCCCCTACCCGGCCGCCCGCTACGACGTGGTCAGCTTCGACGCGCAAGGCAGGACGGCGGTCTTTTCCAGCCACTGAGCGCCGGCTCCCCGGTACACGCGGCCCGAGGCCCTTCACGACGCGGCCCCGCCCGGCCGCCGCTGGACTGCGCAGAGGGCACGACGGGCGCAGCTACGAGGCGGCCCCGGAGGGCCGCACCGTCGGCGCGCGTCTTGCCTCGCGCTGGACGAAACCCAGCTTGATCTCGCGCGCGCGTAGCTGTCCGCAGCCCGCATCCACGTCCTGCCCGGCCGACTGGCGCAGCTTGGTGAGGATGCCGCGGCGATGCAGCGTGCGCGCGATCTCGGCCGCGCGATCGGCACTCGGTCGTCGGTAGGCCAGCCCATCCACGGCATTGAACGGGATCATGTTCATCACCGCGTACTTTCCGGCGAGCAGGCGCACGATGCCCTCGATCTCATCCGCGCCGTCATTGACGCCTTCGATCAGCGTCCATTGGTACTGGATCGGATAGCCGCTGGCGCGCGCCCAGGCCTCGCCGCACTCGACCAGCGTGGCGGGGTCGATGCGCGGCGCACGGGGCAGCAGTTCGGCCCGCAAGTCCGCCTTCGTGGTGTGCAGCGACAGCGCGAGCGCGGGCTTCACCGCCATCTGCGGCAGGCGCTCGAACACGCGTAGGTCGCCTACGGTGGACAGCACCAGGTTCTTGTGCGGCACCGCACCCTCGGTACCGAGCAGCTCGATCGCCTCGACCACTGCGTCAAGGTTGTGCGCCGGCTCACCCATGCCCATGAACACCACCTTGTGCACCCGGCGGCGCCGGCGTGCCAGCGCCACCTGCGCGACGATTTCGGCGCTGCCGAGCTGGCGCAGCAGGCCGTCCTTGCCCGTCATGCAGAACACGCAGCCCACCGCGCAGCCGAGCTGGGTGGACACGCACAGCCCCTCACGCGGCAGCAACACGCTCTCCACGGTCTGGCCGTCGGCAAGCTCGACCAGCAAGCGCGTACCCTCCTCGCCCGGGTGCTCGGAGCGCACGCGGGCAAGCGCGAGCAGCCCCGCCTCGAGTTCGGGCAGCGCCATCTGCAGGGCCTTGGGCAGGCGATTGGATTCGGTGTGCGGACCGCCATCCAGCGCGCGACCCTGCAGCCAGGCGCGCAGCAGCCGGCCTTCGTGGCTGGGACGGGCGCCAAGCGCGCGCAGGCGCTGGCGAATCTGTTCGACGTTCATGGCGCGCGATGCTAGCACCTCGACCGGCCCCACGTGCGCACGATCGTGCCGGGGGCGGGACCGCACGACCCGCCCCCCCCGGAAACACGGCCCCTGGTGTCCGACCGGAGGCATCCGCCCTCTATAATCGACGCTAACCGTTTCGAGGAAACCTGCATGTCCGATCTGCGCTTCGAAGGCTCACAAGACTACGTCGCCACCCCCGACCTGATGCTCGCGGTCAACGCGGCAATCCGCCTGCAACGACCCCTGCTGATCAAGGGCGAGCCCGGCACCGGCAAGACCATGCTCGCGGAGCAGGTGGCCGCCGCCCTGGGCCTGCCACTGCTGCAGTGGCACATCAAGTCCACCACCAAGGCGCAGCAGGGTCTGTACGAATACGATGCAGTCTCGCGCCTGCGCGACTCGCAGCTCGGCGACGACCGCGTCAAGGACATTGGCAACTACATCGTCAAGGGCGTGCTGTGGCAGGCCTTCGAGGCCGAGCAGCCAACCGTGGTACTCATCGACGAGATCGACAAGGCCGACATCGAGTTCCCCAACGACCTGCTGCGCGAAATCGACCGCATGGAGTTTCATGTGTACGAGACGCGCCAGACCATCCAGGCGCGCCACCGACCCATCGTCTTCATCACCTCGAACAACGAGAAGGAACTGCCCGACGCCTTCCTGCGCCGCTGCTTCTTCCACTACATCCGCTTCCCCGACCGCGACACGATGCAGCGCATCGTGGACGTGCATTTCCCGGGCCTGAAGAAGGCGCTGCTCGCCGAGGCGCTGGAGGTTTTCTTCGGGCTGCGCGACGTCCCCGGACTGAAGAAGAAGCCCAGCACCTCGGAGCTCATCGACTGGCTCAAGCTGCTGGTGGCCGAGGACATCCCGCCCGAGGCGCTGCGCAGCAGCGACGGCCGGACAGCGATTCCGCCGCTGCATGGTGCGCTGCTCAAGAACGAACAGGACATGCACCTGTTCGAACGCCTGGTGTTCATGGCGCGCCACAATCGCTGAGCGGTCCCCCATCGGCGGACCAGCCGCTGCCGACCCGGTACCCGCGGAACGAACCACCATGCTGATCGACTTCTTCCTGCACTTGAAGACACGCAAGCTGCCAGTCTCGACGCGCGAGTTCCTCGCCATGCTCGAGGGCTTGCACGCGCGGGTCTGCGGCCCCTCGCTCGAGGACTTCTACTTCTACGCCCGCACCTGTCTGGTCAAGGACGAGTCCCTGTACGACCGCTTCGACCAGGCTTTCGGCGAGTACTTCAAGGGGGCCAGCCAGGCGCCGGGTCTGGAAGCGGAGCTGCCCGAGGAATGGCTGCGCGCCATGGCGAAGAAGCACCTCTCGCCTGAGGAACGCGAAAAGCTGGAAAAGCTCGGCTGGGACAAGCTGATGGAAACGTTCCGCAAGCGCCTCGAAGAGCAGAAGGGGCGCCACCAGGGCGGCAACAAGTGGATCGGCACCGGCGGCAGCTCGCCTTTCGGCAACAGCGGCACCCACCCCGAAGGCATTCGCGTCGGCGGCGAGTCTGCCGGCAACCGCACGGCGGTGAAGGTGTGGGACAAGCGCGAGTTCCGCAACCTCGACGATTCGGTGGAACTGGGTACGCGGAACATCAAGGTCGCACTGCGGCGACTACGCCGCTTCGCCCGCGAGGGTGCCACCGAGGAACTGGACCTGGACGGCACCATCGCCGCAACCGCGCGCAATGCCGGCTGGCTCGACCTGATGATGCGCCCAGAGCGTCACAATGCGGTGAAGGTGCTGCTGTTCCTGGATGTGGGCGGCTCGATGGACGACCACATCAAGGTGTGCGAAGAGCTGTTTTCCGCCTGCCGGCTGGAGTTCAAGCATCTCGAGTACTTCTATTTCCACAACTGCGTGTATGAGGGCGTGTGGCGCGACAACCATCGGCGCCATTCCGAACGCACCGCACTGCTCGACGTGATCCACAAGTACGGGTCGGACTACAAGCTGATCTTCGTTGGCGACGCGACCATGAGCCCGTATGAGATCCTGCATCCGCACGGCTCGGTCGAGCACATGAACAGCGAGGCCGGCGCCACCTGGCTGCGCCGCCTGCTCGACGCCTACCCGGCCGCGGCCTGGCTGAACCCCGAGCCCGAGCGTCTGTGGCCCTACCGCAAGTCCATCGAGCTCATCCAGCAGATCATGGGCGCGCGCATGTATCCGCTCACGCTGGATGGCATCGGGCGTGCAATGCAGAACCTGTCGAAGAAGCACTGACCACGCGCAATACAGGCAAAAAGAGAGCGACCCATCGGGTCGCTCCAACTGCTGTCCGCATCAGTGCAAGAACACCAAGGGAACACGTTCGCCCGGCCCGCCCACGGGGCCGGCCGAGTGTCATTCGGTAAAGGGCAGCGGCTGCATGCCGAAGCCGTCGTCGAGGTTCTTGATCTGGCGGAGAAGCTTGTCCAGTTCGCTCTGCAGGCTGACCAGCCCTTCCTCGTCCATCAGGCGCAAGGCTTCGGGTAGTACGCCCCGTGCGGGAGAAGGCGCTCTGGTGAGCAAGGCGTTGCCTTCCTCGGTCAGATAGAGCCGCACCACACGCTGATCCGCGCTCGTGCGCTGCTTGCGCAGCAGACCCGCGGTTTCCAGCCGATCGACCATGTTCGAGGTCGTCGATTGGTGCAGCGCCATACGATTCGCCAACTCACCCACGCGCAAGCCATCGGACTCGCGGAGTTCCTGCAAAGCCCAAAGCTGTGCACCTGTAACGCCACTCTGCCGCTCTATCCACTGCGAGTGCCGCTGCGCCGTGCGGATCAGGATCCTGAAACGTTGCAGCACGGACAACGGGGTTGCCGGCAGCGCCGGCTTCTTCACTTTCTGTTGCGATTCCGCCATTTGAATCTCGTGGAAACTATATTTGTTCAAAGCTTCATTGTCAAAAAAACATCACAGCGTGCAGCGGCAGCTATGGTAGCGGTATCGTTCACCTTGCGCATGTGCAACATTGCAAAAAAACAAACGTTTCCGCGCCCGGCACACCCCGAACCCCGGAAGCGCTGAACCGCCGCCAGGCACCCGATGACGATCGAACCCACACCCGAAACAAGCAGTCGTACAACCCCGCGCAAGCCTGGCCGCTGGGCGCCCGCCCGCCTGCTGCGCGGCGGAAGACGCTACTTCCTTCCCTGGCTCTCACTGCGGCGCTGGCGGGTCCGCCTGTTGCTCGTCGGCGCGGCACTGTTCGCCGGGCTGATCGCGATCGCGTTCGCGATCGGGGCCGAACTCGCAATCGCCACGCACGCATCGATCATCGGCGAGCACCCGTGGCTCACGCTGCTGATCGCCCCCGGCGGCTTCGCCGCGCTCGCCTGGATCTCCTTCCGCCTGTTCCCCGGGACCGAGGGCAGCGGCATCCCGCAGGCAATCGCCGCATCGGCATCCGACGACGGACGGGTGCGGCGCAAGCTGCTTTCGCTGCGCATCGCGATCGCCAAGGTCTTCCTGACCTTGGGCGGCCTGCTCAGCGGCGCATCCGTCGGCCGCGAGGGGCCTTCGGTGCAGATCGGCGCCTCGGTGATGCTTCTGCTGTCGAGCCGCAAGCGGCGGCGGCGCATCGCGTCGAGCCGCGACCTGATCGTCGCGGGCAGCGGCGCCGGCATCGCGGCTGCATTCAACACCCCGCTCGGCGGCATCATGTTCGCGATCGAGGAGATGTGCCGCTACCACGCTTTCCGCGCCAACAGCACCACTCTTACCGCAGTCATCTTCGCCGGTCTGATGTCGCTCGCAGTGCTCGGCAACTACACCTACTTCGGCCGCACACTGGCGGCCATCGGCTGGCCGGACGGCATCTGGCCCGTGCTGGCCTGCGGCGTCGCAGGCGGGCTGCTGGGCGGCATCTTCACGCGCGTGCTGATCGCAAGCGCGCGCGGGCTGCCCGGACGTCTGGGGCTCATCGCACGCACCCGCCCGGTGGCCTTCGCCGGCATGTGCGGCCTGCTGACGGCCTTGATCGGCCTGGCAAGTGGCGGACTGACCTACGGTACCGGCTACGCCGAATCCAAGGCCGCCCTCGAAGGCAGCGCGGCCCTGCCGGTCGCCTTCACGCTGATGAAGATGGCGGTGATCTGGCTGGTCTTCGTTTCCCGCATTCCGGGCGGCATCTTCGCCCCTGCACTCGCAGTGGGCGCCGGTCTGGGATCGGACGTCGCGCTGCTGCTGCCCGGCGAGCCCGACCCGGCGATCCTGGTGCTGGGTATGGTGGCCTTCCTCGCCGCGATGACGCAGGCCCCGATTACGTCCTTCGTGATCGTCATGGAGATGACCGCGAATCACCAGATGCTGCTGCCGCTGATGGCGACCGCAGTGGTCGCACACAGCGTTTCACGTTCGGTCGCGCCCGTGCCGCTGTATCACGCGCTCTCGCACGCATGGCTGCGCAAGGCGCACCGGCAGGTGGAAGCCGCCGCTGCAGGACAAGCCGCGCAGAGCAGCGCCGCGGCAGCCACCGGGCAGGATGGCGCAGCCGCAGCCGCAGCCGCCAAGTCGACGCCGGAGCCGGTTTCCATCGAGTCAGGCACGGCGCCCGAGCCGAGCACTGTGACAGAAACTGCACTGCCTGCCGAGGAGACGCCTGTCCCCGACGCGCCGAGCGCGGTGGCAGCAATACCCGATGCCCCCCTTGCGCCCGATGCGCCAGCGCCCGGCGGCCGGCCCGACGCCACCACCTGAATGCACAAGGGCGGCCACCTTCCGGCGCGCCGCCCTTTTTTTCCCCTCGCGCTGGAGAGGCCGACTCAGTTGCCGCTCATCGCCATCATCAGCTGGTTGATGCGCTTCACAAACGTCGCCGGGTCATCGAGCGTACCGCCCTCGGCCAGCAACGCCTGATCGAACAGCACCGCCGCCCAGTCGTCGAAGTGCTTGTCCTCGTACTTCAGGCGCAGCACCGCCGGATGGTTGGGATTGACCTCGAGGATAGGCTTCGAGTCCGGTGCACTCTGGCCCGCGGCCTTGAGGATGCGCGCCAGATTCATGCCCAGGTCGTGCTCGTCGGCCACCAGGCAGGCAGGCGAATCGGTCAGGCGCAGGGTCACTTTCACATCCTTGACGCGTTCGCCCAGGCTCGCCTTCATCTTGTCGAGCAGTTCCTTGTACTCGTCGGCGGCCTTCTCAGCTTCCTTCTTCTCGGCCTCGTCCTCCAGCGCACCCAGGTCCAGGCCGCCCTTGGCGACAGAGACCAGCGGCTTGCCGTCGAACTCGGTGAGGTTGCCGGTCACCCACTCATCGACACGGTCGGACAGCAGCAGCACTTCGATGCCCTTCTTGCGGAAGACCTCGAGATGCGGGCTGTTCTTGGCCGCGTTGAAGGTCTCGGCGGTGACGAAGTAGATCTTGTCCTGGCCTTCCTTCATGCGGCCGATGTAGTCGGCGAGCGAGACGACCTCATCGGGCGTGTCGAGCTGGGTCGAGGCGAAGCGCAGCAGGCCAGCGATCTTCTCCTTGTTGGCGAAGTCCTCGCCCACACCTTCCTTGAGCACCTTGCCGAATGCCTTCCAGAAGGTGGCGTACTTGGCGCGCTCGGCTTCGTCCTCGCTGTTGGCCAGGCTCTCGAGCAGGGTCAGCACCTTCTTCGTGCAGCCGGCGCGGATGGTGTCGATGTCCTTGGACTCCTGCAGGATCTCGCGCGACACGTTGAGCGGCAGGTCGGCCGAATCGACCACGCCGCGCACGAAGCGCAGGTAGGTCGGCATCAGCTTCTCGGCGTCGTCCATGATGAACACGCGCTTCACATACAGCTTGATGCCATGCTTGGCGCTGCGGTCCCACAGGTCGAAGGGCGCGTTCTTCGGGATGTAGAGCAGGTTAGTGTATTCGTGGCGGCCTTCGACGCGCGAGTGGGTCCACGCCAGCGGGTCCTCGAAGTCGTGCGCAACGTGCTTGTAAAAGCCCGTGTACTCGTCGTCCTTGATGTCGTTCTTGGCGCGTGTCCACAGCGCGTTGGCCTGGTTGACCGTCTCGTCCTCGTCGGTCAACACCTGCGCCTTCTGCTCCTCGCTCCATTCCTCCTTCTTCATCACGATCGGCTGCACGATGTGATCGGAGTACTTGCGGATCAGGCTCTTGAGCTTCCACGATGACAGCAGGTCTTCCTGGCCTTCGCGCAGATGCAGGGTGATCTCGGTGCCGCGGCTGGCCTTGTCGACCTGCGCCACAGTGTAGGCGCCAGCTTCGTCGCCGGCCATCGAGCACTCCCACTTCACGCCCTCGCCGGCAGCCTGACCGGCGCGGCGGGTGAGCACGGTGACGCGATCGGCGACGAGGAAGGCGGAGTAAAAGCCGACGCCGAACTGGCCGATGAGGTTGGCATCCTTCTTCTGGTCGCCCGTGAGCTGGCCGAAGAACTCGCGCGTACCGGACTTGGCGATGGTGCCCAGGTGGGCGATGGCCTCGTCGCGGCTCATGCCGATGCCGTTGTCGGCGATGGTGATGGTCTTGGCGTCGGCGTCAAAGCCGATGCGGATCTTCAGCTCAGCGTCGTCTTCATAGAGCGCGCCGTTGTCGAGCGCCTCGAAGCGCAGCTTGTCGCAGGCGTCGGAGGCGTTGGACACGAGCTCGCGCAGGAAGATCTCGCGGTTGGAGTACAGCGAGTGAATCATCAGGTGAAGCAGTTGCTTCACCTCGGCCTGGAAGTTCAGGGTCTGGGACGATGCATTGTTCGGGTTCTGCACTTCGGACATGTGACTGCGGCTCCGTCTGTTTGATCAGGACGGAGCCGCAGATGGGGGCGTGTGCCCGCGCTTTCAAGTACCGGCCCGCGCATGCGAGCCGGTCCTCAACAGCGGAAGCGACCGACGAGCTGGTTGAGGTCGCCGGCGAGCTGCTCCATGCGTTCGGCGAGCTGCGCCATCTCGACCATCTCGGTGGAGGTGTTCTCCGCCATCGAGGTGATCTTCTCGACCTGCTGGGCGATCTCCGTCGCCGCGGAGCTCTGCTCCCGGGTGGCAAACGCCACACCACGGATCTTCTCCAGCGCCTCGCCGGCGCCCGAGCGGATCTGGTGCAGCGACTCGGTGGTCTCATCGACCAGCGCAACCCCGCCTTCCACCTGCGCCGAAACCTCGGCCATCGCTGCCACCGTGCCACGGGTCTCCGTCTGGATGCCCTCGATCACCTTCTCGATCTGCACCGTGGCAGAGGCCGTGCGCTCAGCCAGACCGCGCACCTCATCCGCGACCACCGCAAAGCCACGTCCCTGCTCACCGGCCCGTGCGGCCTCGATCGCCGCATTGAGCGCGAGCAGGTTGGTCTGCCCCGCGATCTCCTTGATCACGTTCGCGATCGAGCCCACCTCATCGGCACGTGCAACCAGGTGCTGGATCCTTTCGGCCGCAGCGCCCACCTTGGCAGCGATCGAGCGCATCTCCGTCACGACGCGTTCCGCCCGCCCCGCGCCCTCCTGTGCAAGCTCGGACGTGGCCGCGGAGTTCTCCTCGGCATGGCGGGCACCATCGGAGATGTGCTCCACGCTCACCGTCATCTGCTCGACGGCCGCCGCGATGGACGCGGTTGCATCGGTCTGCGCGGCCGATGCCCTGGAAACCACCCGCGAGGCCTGAGAGATATCCTGCGCAGTTCGGGTCAGCTGCCCCGAGCTCTGACCGATCTCGCCGACCATGGAGCGCAGCTGGCCGAGCATGTTCGATAGCGTGCCGAGCAGGCTTTCGCCCCCCGCCCGGTTCCGGACCTCGACATCCAGATGCCCATCCGCCGCGCGGCGCATGATCTCGTTCGCATAGACCGGCTCTCCACCGAGCGCGGAGACCACGCCGCGGACCACCCACCAGGAGATCAAGCCCAGAATCACGACCACGGCGAGCACGAATGCGCCGAGCCTCATCACCGCATCGCGCATCGAGGCGTCGATGTCGTCCACATACACGCCGGTTCCCACGATCCAGTCCCACTCAGCGAACATCTTTACGTAGGACAGCTTCGGCTGCGGCATGTCGGACCCCGGACGTGGCCACAGGTAATCGACGAAGCCCGCGCCATCGGCGTGTGCGACGCGCACGAACTCGCGGAACAGGTATTTGCCCTGTGGATCGCGGTTCTCCGACAGGTTCTTGCCCTCGAGCTCGGGGCGGATCGGGTGCATCACGATCACCGGCCCGCTGTCATTCACCCAGAAATACTCGTTACCCTGATAGCGCAACGCGCGCAGTGCGGCCTTGGCCGCTTCCTGTGCGCTCGCGCGGCTCATCGCCCCGTTGCGCTCCAGGGCGTGGAAGTGCGCGATCAGGCCATGCGCCACGTCCACCTGGTTCTTGATGTTGCGCTCGTACCCCTCGGCCATCTGCCGGTACTCATCGCGCACGGCCACCGCGGTGAGCAGCGCCAGGCCGGCCATCGCGACCACGACCATGAGCGAAATACGCTGCACGATCGACATTGATTTAAGGCTCATGATCCCTGTCCCTGTCTTGTAACGACGCCGACCCAAACCCCAGAGCACGGCGACCTCCCCTGTGCCCGGTATCGGTGAAAATCGTCCTGACTTGAGCCATTTACTTCACGGTCGTCGCGAAAACCTCCATAAAACGCACAGGCGGACATCCCGCTCGCATTTCAGACGTAGGCGATGTCCACGATCTCGAGCTCACGCGGCCCGGCCGGACTCTGGAAGCGCACGACCTCCCCCGCCCTGGACTTCAGCACGGCACGCGCAAGCGGCGAGATCCAGCTGATACGCCCCTGCGAGGCGTCGGCCTCATCCACCCCCACGATCTGCAAAGTCTGCTCCTCTCCGGTTTCGAGGTCGCAGAAGCACACCGTAGCGCCGAAGAACACCTGCTCCAGGCCTTGCTGGCGCTCGGGATCGACCACCTCGGCGTTTTCGATGCGCTTGATCAGGAAGCGGATGCGGCGGTCGATCTCGCGCAGCCGCTTCTTGCCGTAGATGTAATCCCCGTTCTCCGAGCGGTCGCCGTTGCCCGCGGCCCAGGCCACGGTCTCGACCAGCTTGGGGCGCTCGAAACGCACGAGCTGATCGAGTTCGGCACGCAGCGCGTCATAGCCGCGGCGAGTCATGTAGTTCTTGCTGCCGGCGGGCAGGCGCAAGCCCGGTGCGAGCGCCTCTTCGTCCTCGTCCCCGTCGGGCTCCTTCACAAAGGCCTTGTTCATCTTCAGCCCGCTTCGATCACCAAAGTGCGGATGGTACGGACTGGATCGCACTAGCGCCAACCCACCTGCCGCCCGCCGCCCCGCAGCAACCATCCCCGACGCATTGTCAGCCCAGGCCGGGCCGCATACCATTGGGAAAAAATACGGTGCGGGTGCGCCCTTCAGCATGCCGCGCGAAACATCGGGGGAGCGCATTCATGACAAACCAGCAATTCGACGAGGTCACCAGCCTTCGCACGCGACTCGAGGAGCTTCGCCTCGAGCACCGCGACCTCGACGACGCAATCGCCCGCTTCGCGCAGCAGCCGCCCGAAGACGAGCTCATGCTGCGGCGCTTCAAGAAACGCAAGCTCGCACTGAAAGACCGCATCGCTGCGATCGAGCACATGCTCGACCCCGACGAATACGCTTGATGCATGCTTCCCCCTGCCGGGTTCCGATGGCACGATCGTCGCGCATTGAGACAGGCGCTTGGACGCCAGGGCAAGCCCCCATCAAACATCGTCCGTGACGATTCGCACACAAACTCAGCGCTCAAAATGGGTACCATTCTCAACGCGTAAGCTGCTCCCGGGCTGTCGGTGCCGGCGAGCAGTTCCATGTCTCCGAGACCAGGACAATGGCCATTCCGCCCGCGGTCCAGCGAATCAGCACACCCGATCCGTACCGCGGGCAAGCAGGTTTCGTCCACACGGTGCTGCTGGTGCTCATCGCCTGTGTGGCCACCCTTACCGGCAGTGCGCACGCAGGCCAGACGGTGCGCGTGGGTCTCTACCAGAACAGTCCCAAGATTGGCATCACCGCCGAGGGGCGGGGCGAAGGGATCTTCATCGACATCCTCGAGGCCATCGCCGCGCGTGAAGGCTGGCAGATCGAGTACGTTCCCGGTTCATGGGGAGAAGGCCTGGCCCGGCTCGAAGCGGGCGAGATCGACCTGATGCCGGACGTTGCGCGCGACACCGAGCGTGAGATGCGATTCCTGTTTCATGATGAGCCAGTGCTGTCGAGCTGGAATCAGATCTACACCCTGCCGGATGCAGGCGTCCGCGCGCTGCCGGACCTCGCGCAGAGACGCATCGCCGTGCTGGAAGGATCGGTGCAACAGGATCAACTGCAGCAGTTGCTGGCCACGTTCAGCCTGAGCGCAACGCTGCGTGCCTTTCCCAGCTATGCAGAGGCCTTCGCCGCGGTCGCCGCGGGGGAATCGGATGCGGCGGTGACGAACCGCTTCTTCGGCATTCGTCATGCCGCGCACTTCGGTCTGGTCGACACGGCAATCATCTTCAGTCCCTCCCGCCTGTTCTACGCAATGAAGAGGGGCGGTGACCGCTCCCTGCTGGCCACAATCGACCGCCACCTGCTTGCGATGAAAGCCGACCCGAGCTCGGTATTCTTCCGCTCCCACGCCCGCTGGACCGTACAGGCGGAAAGCCCGAAGACTGCCCTTCCGGCCTGGATTGCCAAAGCAGCCATGCTGGTGATCGGGCTGCTCATCGCAAGCGCCCTGTGGGTGTGGATGCTGCGGCGGCAAGTCCGCGTGAAGACGCGCGAGATCACGCAACGCAACGAGGAGATCACGCGCCTCGCCCACGGGCTCGAGCAGCGCGTCGCCGAGCGCACCGCCGAGCTCGCCGACACCAACCGCGAACTGCTCACCGCCAAGCACGCCGCCGAGTCCGCCGACCGCCTGAAATCGGCCTTCCTCGCCACCATGAGCCACGAGCTGCGCACCCCGCTCAACTCCATCATCGGCTTCACCGGCATCCTGCTGCAGGGGCTCGCCGGCCCCCTGAGCAACGAACAGGCTCACCAGCTCGGAATGGTCCGGGACAGCGCCCGCCACCTGCTGGCGCTGATCAACGACGTCCTCGACATCTCGAAGATCGAGGCGGGTGAATTGCGTATCGCCCACGCGCCCTTCGATCTTGCCGCTTCGGCCGAGAAGGTGGCCGGCATCGTTCGTCCTCTTGCGGAACGCAAGGGCCTCACGCTCGAACTCGACAAGCCGCCCGTCCCCTGCGTCATGACCGGAGACGCGCGACGCGTCGAACAGATCCTGCTCAATCTGCTGACCAACGCGATCAAGTTCACCGAGCACGGTCGCGCCACCCTCCAGCTCGAGTATCCGGCGCCTTCGGCCGGGGACGAGCACATCGTGGCCGGCGCTGGTCCCACCGTAGCGAAACTGACCGTACGCGACACGGGGATGGGAATCCGCGCCGAGGATATGCCACTGCTCTTCCAGCCCTTCCGTCAGATCGACAGCGCGCTCTCGCGCCAGCACGAGGGCACGGGCCTGGGGCTGGCAATCTGCAAGCGGCTGGCAACGCTCATGGGCGGAGACATCACCGTCGAAAGCGAATGGGGCCACGGCAGCCGATTCACCCTCACGTTACCGCTCGACACGGCCGCGGTATCACACGGGAGAGAGTCATGAACCGGCGCATTCTGCTGATCGAGGACAACCCTCACAACCGCTACCTCGCCTGTTTCCTCCTCCGCGCTCGCGGATGGGAGGTGATCGAGGCCGAGGACGGCCCCGACGGCCTGCGTGTCGCTGCCGACGTCGCGCCGGCCGTGATCCTGCTCGACATCCAGTTGCCGGGAATGGATGGCTATGAAGTCGCGCGCAGGCTACGCGCAAACCCCAGCCTCGCAGAAGTTCCGATCATCGCGGTGACTTCCTACGCCATGCCCGGCGACCGCGAGCAATGCCTCGCCGCAGGCTGCACGGGCTACATCGAGAAACCCATCGACCCCGAACACTTCGCCGAAGAGGTGGAGCGTTACCACGCGGAGACCGACGCATGAGGAAGATCCTGATCGTCGACGACCGCACCGACAACCGGTACCTGTTGCGCGCACTGCTTCAGGGGCACGGCTTCACAGTGGAAGAGGCCGACAACGGCATTGCAGCGCTGGCCTCGGCCCGGACACACCGACCCAATCTGGTCATCAGTGATCTGCTGATGCCGGCCATGGACGGCTATACCCTGCTCCGCGAGTGGAAAGCGGACCCCAGCCTCGCACCAATCCCCTTCGTCGTCTACACGGCAACCTACACCGAACCGCGCGATGAGCGGCTCGCACTCGACCTGGGCGCCGACGCCTTCATCGTCAAGCCTGCAGAACCCGACGTCTTCATGCACGCGGTGGAGAACGTCCTCGCTGCCACGGCAGCCGACAAACAGCCTGCAGCCAAGCCGCGTACCGATGAAAGCGTCGTGCTCAAGGAATACAACCAGATTCTGATCGGCAAGCTCGAACAGCGCAGCGCACAGCTCGAGGCCCGGGTGGCCGAGCTGCAGCAGGCCGAGTGCCGTCTCGAACGCCTGAACCGCCTGTATGCGGCGCTCAGCGCGACCAACCACACCATCGTCCACGCTGCCGATGCTGCCGACCTGCTGCAGGCGACCTGCCGGATCGCCGTCGAACGGGGCGGACTGGCGGCAGCATGGATCGGCCTCCTCTCCCCCGGCAGCGAAGAACTCCGCGTGGCCGCGAACCATGGCGCACCCCTGCCCTGGCTCGAGCACCTCGCGCCACTGACCACGCAGCCGCCCCCGCGCACTCCTGCGGAGATCGCAACCGCCTCCGGACGCACCTATCTCTGCAACCTCCTTCAGGCTGACGCTGCACTGGTGCACCTGCATGAAGCGTTTGCGCAGGCAGGGGTCGAGGCCGCGGTCGCCGTCCCGTTGCAGCTGGACGGGTCGGTGAACGGCTGCTTCACCCTGTTCGCCCGAGAAGCCGGGTTCTTCGACGACGCCATGACCGAACTCGTCACCGAGATGGCATCGGACATTGCCTTCGCGCTGGAGAACTTCGAACGCGATGCACGCAGCCAACGCGCAGAAGAAACCGCCCATCTGCTGGGCAGGGCAGTCGAGGCCTCGGCCAACGGCATCATGATCACCGACCCGCGCCAGCCGGACAACCCGCTCATTCATGTGAACCGCGCCTTCGAGCGCATCACCGGGTACAGCGCTTCCGAAGCGCTCGGGCGCAACCCACGCTTCCTCGCGGCCAGCGACACCGGACAACGCGGCCTTACAGAGCTCCGCATGGCGATCAAGTCGGGGCGCGAGGTCGACGTCGTGCTGCGCAACTACCGCAAGGACGGCAGCCTGTTCTGGAACGAGCTCAGCGTTGCCCCGGTGTACGATGCGGCTGGCCGGGCGACGCACTGCGTTGGCGTCATCAACGACATCACCGAGCGCATTGCCTACGAGGAAGCGCTCGAGCGCCGAAACAACGAAGACCCCGTGACCGGCCTCGCCAGCCGCAACCTGCTGCGCGACCGCAGCAACCAGGCGATCGCCTTCGCGCGCCAGGACGGGCGGGCGCTGGCCCTGCTGCTGATCGACCTCGACAATTTCAAGCGCATCAACGACGGTCTCGGTCATGACGCAGGCGACCAGATGCTGAAGGAGATCGCCCGCCGCATCCGTGGCTGCGTGGACGCCCACGACACCGTCGCCCGCCTGGGCGGCGACGAATTCGTCGTCATGCTCGCCGACCTCGCCAGCCCCCAGACGGCAGCCCTGGTGGCAGCACGGATCCTGCGTGCGGTGCGCACGCCGATCATCGCGCACGGCCGCGAGATCGAGATCTCGGCCAGCATCGGTGCCAGCGTCTTCCCGCAGGATGATGACGACTTCGACGCGCTGCTTCGCGACGCCGATGCGGCGATGTATCGCGCCAAGGACGCCGGACGCAACACCTTCCGCTTCTACACCTCGGACATGAACGCGGAAGCGGTCACCAAACTCGAGATGGAGGCTCGACTCCGGCGCGCGATCGCGCAGGACGAGCTCGTCCTGCATTTCCAGCCGCTGTACGAGGCGCAATCGGGCAGCTTGTTCGCGGCCGAAGCGCTGGTTCGCATGCGTGCTGCGGACGGCGGGTTGATCCCCCCTGGAAACTTCATCCCGCTCGCGGAGGAGACCGGACTCATCCTCGCAGTCGGCCGCTGGGTCATGCTCGCCGCCTGCCGTGAGGCGCGCCGCTGGATCGACATGGGACGGGAGATGCAGGTCGCGGTCAACCTCTCTGCCCGCCAGTTCAACGACGCCGGACTCACCGAGCACATCCACGACTGTCTCGCCGAAACAGGCCTCTCCGCACGCCTGCTGAAGCTGGAGATCACGGAGAGCATGGTCATGTGCAATGCCGTCCAGGCCGCTCAGATCCTCTCGGGGCTCAAGGCGCTCGGGGTGGGCATCTCGGTGGACGACTTCGGCACCGGCCACTCCTCGCTGGCCTACCTGCGCCGCTTCCCGCTCGATCAGCTGAAGATCGACCGCAGCTTCGTGCACGACGCCGCACAGGACGAGGACAGCGCCGCGATCGTCCGTGGCATCATCGCACTGGCACGCAGCCTGCGCTTGCAGACCGTCGCGGAGGGTGTCGAAACGGCAGAACAGGCCCGGTTCCTGAAAGACGCTGGATGCGACCTCCTGCAGGGCTACTATTTCAACCGCCCGCTCGAATCCGAAGCGCTGGCGCGCCTGCTCGCCACCTGAATTCCCCCGGAGACTCCACGCATGCACACCCTCACCGTGCGCGACCACCCGGTCGCCTACGACGCGTTCGGCCCGAACGCAGCCCACCCGCTCCTGCTTCTCCACGGCGCGGGCCACGATCGCGGCATCTGGCAGGACGTCGCCGAGCGCCTGGCCCAGGCGGGCAGACGCGTGATCACCCCCGACCTGCCTGCCCACGGCGACTCCGGGGGCGATGCGTGCCCGAGCATCGACGCCATGGCTGACTGGGTGCTCGCCTTTGCCGATGCGCTCGGACTGAATGTTTTCGACCTGGGCGGGCACAGCATGGGCTCGCTGGTCGCACTCGCAGCGGCCGACGCCGCCCCGGGCCGGGTCGGCCACCTGATTTTGATCGGTAGCCTGGCGCCAATGCCGGTCGCGCCCTTCGTGCTCGATGCGGCACGCAATGACCCGCCGCAAGCCCACGCGCTGATCAACAAGTTCTCCTTCGCCCCCGCCGAACGGATCGGCGACGCCCGGCGCCAAGCGCTGGAAACCGCAAACCTGGCGCGCCTGCAGCGCAACGGTGCGGCCGTGCTCGCCTCCGACCTCGGGGCGTGCGACGCCTGGCAGGACGGCCTTGCTGCGGCGCGACGGCGCGTCGGCCGCAGCCTGCTGGTGTGCGGAGAAGTCGATCGCATGACGCCGGCGAAGGCAGTCGCGCCCCTCCTCGAGGCCCTGCAAGCGACCGGCGACGCGCACCTGGTGGTGCTGCCGGGATGCGGGCACGGCATGCTCGAAGAGGATCCCGCCGCCGTGGTTCAGGCCCTGCTGGCGGGCTGATCGTCCAGCGTCAGCATCACCGGCTGGTGGTCCGAAGCCGCCGTCCCGGCCACCACCGCGAGCGCACGCACGCGAGCAGCGAGGTCCGTGGTGACGAAGAAGAAGTCGCAACAGTAGGCACGATCGGGCCATTCCGCGCCATGCAGGCCCACCGTGGGCGCATGGAGCGTCCGGCCATGGACGAGCGGCCAGGCATCCAGCCAGCTTGCACGCGTGCCGCCCCATTCCGGGCTCGCCAGCGGCGCCTGAAGTGCCCGATGCTCCACCGAACCCGGCTCGCAGTTGAAGTCCCCGCACAGCACGGCGGCCGCCGGCCGGGGCGGTGCCGCGAACGAGGGATTCGATTCCTTCACCGCGGGCGGGCGCGCGGCCAGGTCAGCGGCTTCGGCCTGCAGGGCGCGCAAGGCTTCGACCTGCGCACGCCGTTGCGTGGTCGAGTAATACTCGAGGTGCGTGGTCAGCACGCGTAGTGGCCCCCAGGGCGCCTGCACCACCGCCTCCACGCAAACCCGCTGCATGGCCGGGTACTCCGGATCAGCCGGTGAGGGCAGCAGATGCCGGAAGATCTGTCCCACGGGCAGGCGTGACAGCAGCAGATTGCCGAAGCGTGCACGCCCCCCCTCGCCATCCGGCAGATCGATCCCCGCCCCGTACACCGGCTCGTACTCGGGAAAGGCCGCGGCAAGCAGCGCCGGCGCATCCTCGCGCGCACCGCCCGCCAGCCCCGGAAAATTGCTCGCCACCTCCTGCAGGCAGATCACGTCGAAGGCGCCCGCCGCGCGGATCGCCGCTGCGGTGCGCGCGAGGTCCACCCGCCCATCGGCCCCCCTGCCCCACTGTATGTTCCAGCTCAACAGCCTCATCGCCACCGCTCACTCCCCCACGCTTTCATGCCGCGTTAAAGATACCCTTCAACAGGCCGATAAGAATATCGACGTACATTCATGCTCGCCCCCCCCTCCCGACGCAGACCCTTCCACGGCACCCCGAATGTTCAATAGCAAACTGAAGAAGACCGTCGACGAGCAGGCTGCTCGGATCGTGCACCAGCAGGCGCTCATCGACGCAATCGACCGCTCGACTGCGCGCATCGAGTTCTCGCCCGGTGGAATCGTGACCGCAGTCAACGACCCCTTCCTCGCCGCGATGAAGTATCGCCGCGAGCAGGTCATCGGCCAGCACCACCGCCTGTTCTGCAGCCAGGCCGTGGCGTCCGCACCGGAGTATGCCGAGCACTGGCGAAGGCTGCGCAACGGCGAGCCGGTGTCCGGCCGCTTCCTGCGCCAGGACGCCGCAGGCAACCCGGTCTGGCTGGAAGCCACCTACAACCCTGTGCTCGGGCCGCAGCGCGAGGTCGTGAGCGTCGTCAAGCTCGCCACCGACGTCACCACCCGGGTGCAGGAAGGCGCCGAACGACGCGCCATCCTCGACGCCATCGAGCGCTCGATGGCCATGATCGAGTTCGACCTGGAAGGCAACATCCTCGGCGCCAACGAGAACTTCATGCGCGTGATGGGCTACGCGCGCAAGGAGGTCGTCGGCCGCCATCACCGCATCTTCTGCACCGCCGAGCACGTGGACTCGCCCGACTACGCCCGCTTCTGGGAACGTTTGCGCCAGGGGCACTACGCCGCCGGCCGCTTCCAGCGCATCGCCCACGGCGGCCGGAACGTATGGCTCGAGGCGAACTACAACCCGGTGGTCGGCGCCGACGGCAAACCCTGCAAGGTCATCAAGCTCGCTTCCGACATCACCGCCCGCATCGAAGCGCTGGAGGAGGAAGTGAACAAGGCCACCGAGGCGCTGCGAATCGCTCGCGAGAGTGCCCACCTCGCCGACAGCGGCGCAAACGTCATCACCCGCGCCACCGCACAGATGAGCACCATCGCCACCAGCGCCGAGGGGGCAGCGCGGACCATCGGCGAGCTCGGAGAGGAGACCGCCCAGATCACCTCCATCGTCAACACCATCCGCGAGATCGCCGACCAGACCAACCTGCTCGCGCTGAACGCCGCAATCGAGGCTGCCCGCGCCGGCGAGCACGGGCGGGGCTTCGCCGTGGTCGCCGACGAAGTGCGCAAGCTCGCCGAGCGCACCTCGAGCGCGACCACCGAGATCACCGGCATGATCACCATGGTGCAGGATGGAACCCGGCAGGCGATCAGCCGTGTCAACGAGATGCACGCGAGCGCCACCTCGAGCGCCGGCCTGGCCGGCGAGGCCGGCGACGTCATCGCCGGCATCCGCAAGGGCGCGATGGAGGTGGTGAGCGCGGTCGAGGGGTTCTCCGAGCTGTTGCAGCGCTAAGCCCAGGCCCGGAGGCCCGCGCCCAAAACACCAAGACGGGCGCACACCTCCCGGCGCAGCAGCATCCGAGCCCTTGCGCCCGAGCTTGACGCGCACGCCATAAAGGGCGAATTTTGTGCGGATGCCGCCACTGATCCGTTTCTTCCTCGCCGCGCTGGCGCTTGCTGCAAGCGCACTTTCCAGCGCCACCTCCCCGGGCAAACCGGTGCGCGTCGGCGTCCTGGCCTTCCTGGGGGCGGACGCGGCAGTGGAAGAATGGACGCCGGTCCTGCGCCGGCTGCAAGCGACCTTGCCGGGCTTCACGCCCGAGTTGCACCAGCTCGACCACGCGGGACTGCGCGAAGCCGCGCAGCGGGGCGAGCTCGACTTCGTCATCACGAACCCGGGCCACTACGTCGAACTAGAGGCCTCGCTCGGGGCAAGCCGCATCCTCACCCTGGACGTCGGCGGCGAGCGCCCGCCGCAGCGCGCGCTCGGCTCGGCGGTGATCGTGCCCCAAGCCAGCACGCTGCAAGGCCTGGAGGATCTGCGCGGGCGCCGGCTCGCAATCGTCGGACGCGGCGGCTTCGGTGGATATCAGCTGGTATGGGGCGAGCTCGATGCGCTCGGCATCGAACCCGAAGTGGATCTGGCCGCACTGCATGAAGTCGGCTTCCCGATGGGCGGCGTGGTCGACGCGATCGACGCCGGCCTGGCGGATGCAGGCGTACTGCGCAGCTGCCTGCTGGAGCAGCACCCCGACTGGGCAGCGCGCTTCCGCGTGCTCTCACCGCGCGACGAAGCGGGCTTCCCGTGTGCGACCTCGACGCCGCTCTACCCAGACTGGCCGCTCGCCGCGCTGCGCCATACCCCGCCCGAGCTGTCGCGCACGGTCGCCATTGCGCTGCTGGGCATGCGCGCCGAGCGAGACGGCCTCGCCTGGTCGGTACCGGCCGATTACCAGTCGGTACACGCGCTCTTTCGCCGCCTCGAGATCGGCCCCTACGCCTACCTTCGCGCGCCCACGCTGATGGTGCTGGCCGAACGCTACTGGCCCTGGGTGGGCGGTTTCGCGCTGCTGATCCTGGGCTGGATTCTGTACACGGTGCGGGTCGAATATCTCGTCCAGACACGTACCGCCGCACTGCGCGATGCACTCGCTGCACGCGAGGCGATGGAAGCGCGCATGCGCGGCGCACAGGAGCAGGCCGAACACCTGTCGCGCCTCTCGGTGTTGGGCGAGCTCTCGGGCACGCTCGCGCACGAACTCAACCAGCCGCTGGCCGCGATCGCCAACTACGCCAACAGCCTGGTGCGCCGCGCCGACAACCAGCGCCTGACCGAAGCCGCGGTGCGCGAGGCCGCGGGCGAGATCGCCGGCCAGGCCGAGCGCGCCGCCGGCATCCTCGGCCGCATCCGCACCTTCGCACGCAAGCGCACCGCAAGCCGCGAGGAGGTGGCCCCGCGCGAGCTGGTCGACGAGGCCGTGACCCTGTTCCGTGGCATGCTCGCGCACGCGCCGCCGGTCGCGGTCGACGACGCCCTGCCACCCGGCCTGCACATCGAGGTGGATCGCCTGCAGATCCAGCAGGTGCTGCTGAACCTGCTCAAGAACGCCTGGGACGCCAGCCGCGGGCTGCCGGCCGAGCGCCAGCGCATCGACATCCGGCTCGAGACGGCTGCGGGCAGCCTGCACATCCGGGTGCGCGACTACGGCAGCGGGCTGGACGAGACTGCGCGCGCGCAGCTGTTCGAATCCTTCTTCACCACCAAGGCCGACGGTCTGGGACTGGGCCTGTCGATCTGCCGCAGCATCGCCGAAGCGCACGGCGGGCGGCTCGCGGTGGCGACCAGCGACACCGCGACAGACACCGCGCCCGACGCCCCCCCGCACGACCCTGCCAACGCATCCGCGGACACGGCCCTGGGCGCCGTCGGCGCGACCTTCATCCTCAGCCTTCCGCTCTCCCCGTCCGCGCCTGGAGCTGCGTCCATCGAGGCCCCCAGCGCATAAGATCCGACCATGACCGTACCCGAAGACCTCCTGATCCACGTCATCGACGACGACGCCGCTTTTCGCCGCTCGCTGGTGTTCCTGCTCGAGTCCATGGGCTGGACCGTAGCCAGCCATGCGTCGGCAGAGGACTTTCTCGCCGCCACGCCCGAGCCCGGCGCCACCGCCTGCCTGGTGCTCGACATCCGCATGCCGATGATGAGCGGGCTGGAACTGCAGCAGCAGCTGCGCCAGCGCGGCTGGCAGGCACCGATCGTCTTCATCACCGGCCATGGCGACGTCGAGCTGGCGGTGCAGGCAATGAAGAACGGCGCCTGCGACTTCCTGGAGAAACCGTTCAAGGATCAGGCGCTGATCGACGCCGTCGGGCGCGCGGTCAAGCTCGGCTGCGAGGCGCGCGAGCAGATGGCACGCGCAGAAGAGGCGAAGTCCCTGCTCGAACGCCTTTCACCGCGTGAAATGGAAGTGGCGCGATTGGTCGCGCTGGGCTTGCCCAACAAGCTGGTCGGACGTGAACTAGACATCAGCGAAAAGACAGTGCATGTGCACCGTCATCACGTCATGGAGAAGACCGGGGTCGGCAGCGCCGCCGAGCTCGCGCGCCTGATGCTGCGCGCGAACCCGGCGGCGCTGGACTGAAGGCGCTCACACCCGCTCGAGCCGCGCCGGCAGGCCCTGGCGCACTGCGGTCCCGGACACCGAATCGACCCAGATGACCTTGTCGCCACGGGTCGGGTCGGTGAGTCCGAGGTCGTTGAGGTTGATGCCGGCGCGCAAGTCCGGGCGATCGGGCTGCATCTGATCGCCGAGGCGGTGCGCACGCGCGCCCAGCTCGCGGTGGCCGTAGCCGTGCTCGATCGCCATCACGCCCTGCATCACGCCCTCATGCACGATCACGGTGCACTCGGCCGCGCCGCCCGGGGTGCGGATGCGCGCGCTGTCGCCGGTGGCAAGACCGAGCTTTCCGGCGTCGGCCGGATGCACGATCACCGGATTGTCCGGATGCAGGCCGGTGATGCGGGTGGCGATGCTGTAGGAGTTCTGCAGCGCAGACTTGTAGCTCACCACCTGCAGCGGCCAATCGGCTTCGGTGTGGATCTCGCGCATCGGCGTGCCGTCGAAGAAGGACGGCGGCATCCAGGTCGCGCAGCCGCTGCTGCGCTGGCCGGTCATGGTGTTGCGCGCGGTGCCGATGAGCTCGTTCCACACCCACAGCGGCTTGTTGAAGCGGTTGGTCTGCCACTCGGGGTGCTCGGCATCCTGCGCCTCGCCGGCGCCCTGGTAGCGCCCGCCGCGGGTGTAGATCATCGCCGCCTTGCGCCACTCCTCGGGCTTCAACGTGGCCTCCATGATCGGGCGGATGCGCTCCACGCCGGTGAGTGCCATGTCCTCGTCGGTGGCGTCGCCCACCGGCGCCTTGCCGGCGAAGGCGATGTTGGCCGCGCCGCGCAGGTACCAGTCTTCGCCGCGATCGAGCGGGTAGCGCTTGCCGTCCATGTCGGCGATCGCGTCGGCGCCGAAGCCGGGCAGGCCCATGGCCTTGGCGAGCGCGATGTAGAAGGTCTCCATGCCGATGCGCTGGCCATCGGCGGTGGTCGCGGCCTTGGGCTCCACCACCGGCCAGCGCGCGGTCGTGGCCTTGGTCGGGATGCCCGCCCACGGCGCCGGGAAGCCCCAGCTCTCGTACATGATCGAGTCGGGCACGATGTAGTCGGCGAAGGCGTTGCTCTCGTTGATCAGCGGGTCGACCGCGATGATGAGCGGCAGCTTCGTCGGGTCCTTCAGCCCGTCCTCGATAAGCGGGCGGATGCCGGGGATGCCGTAGAGCGGGTTGCAGCTCCACAGCACCAGCGCCTTGAGCGTGTAGGGGTAGCCGCGCAGCGCGCCGGTGAACCACTCGGTGCCGAGGCCCGGCGCGTTGGGGAACCAGGCGTCGGTGGCCGGATAGGGCTTGCCCTCGGCCTGGCGGCGCTTGAACTCGCTCGAGCGCTCGTAGGGCACGTTGCGCCCGATCGGCGTGCCAGCGGGCTTGACCTGGCCGGGGAAACCGGCGAGGTCGTAGCGCGGGCCGGCGCCGTTGTCCTTGAAACCACCGCCATTGACGATGAAGCCACCCTTCCAGTTGAGGTTGCCGATCAGCGCGTTGAGCGTGACCACCGCATAGGCGTTACTGAAGCCGTTGCCGGCCATCATGCCGCCATGCGCCACCGCGCTCGCCTTGCGGCCGTGGCGGGTGAACTCCTCGGCCAGCCCGGCGATGACTGCTTCCGGAATACCGCAGGCGGCGGAATACTCCGCCAGCGCGAAGCGGCGCGCAGATTCGCGCAGCAGCTCGAAGGGCGTCTTCACCGTCACCGGCTTGCCGCCGAGCTCGATCACCCGCGTGGCTTCGAGCACGGCCGGCACCATTGCGGTCTCAGCCGCGACCAGTTCGCCGCTGGCGGTGGCGATCACATAGGGGTCGGCGTCCTTGTACCTGTCCTCGGCGGCAACCTCCATGCCGATATCCGAGCCACGCACGAAGCGGCCCTGGCGCGGATGCCCTTCCTCGGCGATCACCAGCCAGCCGGCGTTGGTGAAGGACGGCTCGCCGGCGGTTTGCGCGGCCTTGAGGTTGGGCCACGCGAGGTAGGCGGCATTGACCTTATCGTTGTCGAACATCCAGCGCATCATGCCCATCACCAGCGCGCCGTCGGTACCCGGGCGGATCGGCACCCAGCGCCCATGATCAGCGGCGGCAAGGTTGTTCGAATTGTTCAGCACCGGATCGACCACCACGTAGTCCAGCCGCCCCGCGGCGCGGCCCTTGGCGAGCTTGGAACCGAAGATCTTGAACGGGTTGCCGGCGTTGCCCGGCGCGGTACCGATGAAGAGCACGAACTCGGCGTTCGACAGATCGGGCTTGGCGTGCGGCATCTTCTTGAGATCGCCGAACAGCGCGCCCGAGCCAGAGCGGTAGGCACCGCCACAGTACGAGCCGTGGCCGACGTGATTAAGCGTGCCGAAGGACTGGTTCCAGAAGCGGCGGCTGAAGTTTTCGCGGCCGTCGTTGACGCTGGTGAGCACGCCCACCTGATTCACCCGCTTGCCCAGCTCGGGCGCCGCGGGGTCGATCGGGGCCTCGAGGTCGCGCAGCGCGGCCAGGCCGTCGACGTGGCCCTCGCCGAACAGGTCGCCGCCCTCGACCACCTCCTTCACCAATTGCTCGAAGGAGATCGGCTGCCACTGGCCTGCGTTGCGCGGACCGACGCGCTTCAGCGGCGTCAGCACACGGAAGGGCGAGTTCATCTGGTCCATCGCCGCATTGCCGCGCCCGCAGGCGGTCGAGCGCCCGGCCAGGCCCTGGTCCTGGAAGCGCGACAGGGCGATCAGGCTCTCCTTCACCGAAGCCTTCATCGGCAGGTGGGGCTCGGTCGACAGCGGACTGTAGGGGTTGCCGACCACGCGGATGACCTGGCCGCTGGCCTTGTCCACCCGCACGCGCACGCCGCATTGCGTGGTGCAGCCCAGGCAGGCGGTGTAGCTCACCTGCTGGTTGGGGTTGGGGGTGAATTCGCCGCTCACCGGATCGACGCTGTATTCCGGTTCGGCCGAGCGGCCGTGGATGTGGCGGCCTTCGGCGATCTTCTTCTCTTCGGGGCCGGTGAAGTTGGCCACCATGCGGCCCAGGGTCTGCGAGAAGCCGGCGGCAAAGGCGGCAAGGCCACCGGCGGCGACGATTTCACGACGTTCGATTTTCATGATGTTTCTCCTTGGTCGCCCGCGCTCAGGCGGCAGCCTTGTCGGTGTTGCCGGCCGCGAGGCGGTCGAGCGGCAGCAAGGTGGTGATGAGGATGAAGAGGAAGACCCACAGCCCGGCGGTGCCGACGATGCCCATCAGGCCCTCGGGGCCGAGCGGCAGCGAATAGGTGTAGTAGCCGGCGCCGGTCTTGGGCACTTCCTGGCCGCCGATGAAGATGGACCAGCGCATCATCCACGCCGAGTGCAGCGCCAGCAGGCCGATCAGCAGGCCGGAGCCGGGCCACTTCCACGCCAGCACCAGGGTGAGCACGGTGGCAGCCACTGCCCACGCGGCGGAGAGCTGCCAGTTGGCCGAGGGGCCGACTTCGGCCAGGGCCTGGGCATGGACTGGCGAGATGCCGGAGACGCCGAGCGCCAGCCACAGCGCACCCACGGCCAGCGCCACAACCTGCGTCGCGGCCAGCACGCCGGCCATGCGGCGGTTGGCGGCCGCGTCACGCACGCTGAAACGGTTGAACAGCAAGGCCAGGCCGACCGCGCCGGCAAAGGCGGTGATGAAGAACTGCAGCGGCAGCAGCGGCGTGTTCCACAGCGGACGGGCCTGCACCACCGCGACCTCGGCCCCGGTGTAGAGCGCCACCAGCGCCGCGCCGACGAAGGCGAGCAGCGCCGCGGCCTTCAGCGCACCACGGCTCTCGTGACCGCCGTAGGCAAGCACGCCTGCCAGTCCGGCAAGCTTGCCACCGCCCTGCGCATGGCGCGCCAGATCGGGACGGAAGGCGAGCCAGGCATAAGTGAGCAGTCCGCCCAGATACACCGGGATGAAGAAGGCGCCCCACGACATCCACGAGGTGGGTGTGAAGTAGGCATAGAAATGCCAGAAGCGACCGGGCTGGTGCAGGTCGGCCAGCAGCGCCACCGGCGCGGCCAGTCCGCACACCAGCGCGCCGAGCAGGGCCAGGCGCGAGATGCCCGCCCAGCCCGGGCGGCGGAAGACGATGCCCGGCAGCGACAGCAGGTAGGCGCCGTAGGACAGGCCGATGAGGAAGAAGTACTGCACCGCCCACGGCAGCCACGCGACTTCGCGCGCGACGTTGATGGTTTCGACGATGTTCGGGTTCATGATGGATCTCCTCGCGTGCGGTTCAGGCGTGCGGCAGGTTGCGGGGCTTCCACAGCGTGCCTTGGCCCTCGACCTTGCCGGTGAAGCGCTCGTCGAGGCCGATGTAGAACACCCGCGGCGCGGTCTCGAGCTCGGGCTTGAGCACCTTGAGCTGCGGCTGCGCCTCCTTCAGGCGGCGGGCGAGTTCGCTCTCGGGGTCGTTGATGTCACCGAAGATGCGCGCGCCGCCGACGCAGGTCTCGACGCAGGCGGGCAACAGGCCGGCATCCACGCGGTGGGCGCAGAAGGTGCACTTGTCGGCCTTGTTGGTCTCGTGGTTGATGAAGCGCGCGTCGTAGGGGCAGGCCTGCACGCAGTAGGCGCAGCCCACGCAGCGGTCGCCATCGACCGCGACGATGCCGTCCTCGCGCTTGTAGGTGGCGCTCACCGGGCACACCGGGATGCACGGCGGGTTGTCGCAGTGGTTGCACAGGCGCGGCAGCACGTAGGTGCCGGCGGGCTGGGCGCTGTCGGTGAGCTTGACGCTGTAGGTCGACACCACGGTGCGGAAGCTGCCCTCGGGCACCGCGTTTTCCTGGATGCAGGACACCGTGCAGGCCTGGCAGCCGATGCACTTGCGCACGTCGATCAACATCGCCCACTGCTGCTTGCCGGTGGCGGCGATCGCTGGCGCCGGCGCCATCGCCGCGGCGGCCGTGACGACGGGCACGCCGCGCAGGAAGTTGCGGCGCGAGACCGAGACCGGTGCCGGGCCGGCACAGGCAGCGGGATTGGGGGACGGGAAAGCCTTGTTCATTGCAGTACTCCACGAGCCATTGGCGTGGGTGCCACTCTAGGCTTTCGATACCCCTACAGAAATTGGGGAGATGAGGCAGGGGGCTAGATGGTTTTACCTATTGTGCCGACCGCCGCCCGCAATGCCGGCGTAGCCGCGGGAGGGGCATAATCGGCCAGGTTTTCCCTCGAGAGCGCGCAACGATGCCTACCCACCCCGGGCACGGTCCCGACCAAGAGCCCGAAGAGCACCCCGCCCACCATCAGCATGGCGGCGTTCATGACGGTCACAGCCATGGACCGCAAGGCCACCACCACCACGACCACTCGGCAAGCCGCTTCCTGCCACTGGCACTCGCACTCACGCTGGGCTTTGCAGCGGTCGAGGCCGTCGCGGGATGGTGGTCGGGCTCGCTCGCGCTGTTGGGCGACGCGGGGCACATGCTCACCGACGCGATGTCGCTCGGGCTGGCCGCGCTCGCCGCGCGCGTCGCCCTGCGCGCGCCGAGCGTGCGCCATTCCTACGGCCTGCGCCGGGTGGAGGCGCTCGCTGCGCTGGTCAACGCGTTCTTCATGCTCGCTGTGGTTGGCGGCCTGGTATGGCATGCGGTCGAGCGCCTGCTGACACCGCGCGCGGTGGCGGGCGAGGCAGTGATCCTGGTGGCGATCGGCGGGCTGGTGCTGAACCTCGTCGTGGCCTGGCTGCTCACCCGCGGCGAAGGCGACTTGAACACCCGCGGCGCGCTGCTCCATGTCGTAGGCGATCTGCTCGGCTCCGTCGCCGCGCTCGCTTCGGGCATCGTGATCCTCTACACCGGCTGGACCCCGATCGACCCGCTACTGACCATGCTGATCTGCGGTCTGATCCTGTTTTCCACGCTGTCCCTGCTGCGCCAGGTGCTCAACACGCTGCTCGAAGGCGTTCCCGAGCGGCTGTCGCTGCCCGAGGTCGGGCAGGCGATGGCAGCCGTGCCGCGGGTGCGCTCGGTGCACGACCTGCACATCTGGAGCCTGGACTCGCACCGCACCGCGCTCTCCGCGCACGTCGTGCTCGACGCCGCCGTACATTGGCCCGAGGCACTTGCGGCCCTGCAGACCTTGCTGCGCGAGCGCTTCAGCATCGAACACGTCACGCTCCAACCCGAACTACCCCCTGCATACCCCTTGCTTTTCGTGCCGCGCGCTGCCTCCGAAACCCGCATGAATACTGGGTTTTCGAGCAAATAGCCCCTCTTCAAGAGCTACTAGATCTAGTGCGTGCAAAACATTGAAAACACAAGTAAAACGTATAACTCATTGTTTATGAACGTTTTTATTTTTTTGCACTACTCACGCTTACGCGCTATTCTTTCGTCCGTTTCCACGCCTACCAAGGACGAAGAAGAAGACCATGAGCGAGACCACCAGCACCTCCACACCGCAAGGCGCCAAGCCCACCGCAGCCAACCTGCCGATGCAGGAGATCTCGGGCGAGGTCCTCGTCGAGAAATACGCCAAGGGTGACGAACAGACCGTCGCCGAAGTGCGCCGCCGCGTCGCGCGCGCGCTCGCCACGATCGAGTCCGAGGACAAGCGCGTCCACTGGGAGGCAAAGTTCCTCGAAGCGCAGGAAAAGGGTTTCGTGCCCGCCGGCCGCATCAACAGCGCCGCGGGCACCACGCTGGCCGCCACGCTGATCAACTGCTTCGTGCAGCCGGTGGGCGACTCGGTGACCGAGGCCGTCGATGGCCGCCCCGGCATCTACACCGCGCTGGCCCAGGCCGCCGAGACCATGCGCCGCGGCGGCGGCGTCGGCTACGACTTCTCGTCGATCCGCCCGAAGGGCGCGCTGGTGAAGGGCACGGCGTCGAACGCCTCCGGCCCCGTGTCCTACATGCGCGTGTTCGACCGCTCGTGCGAGACGGTCGAGTCGGCGGGTGCGCGCCGCGGTGCGCAGATGGGCGTGCTGCGCTGCGACCATCCGGACATCGAGGAATTCATCCACGCCAAGGACGAAGGCGACCTCACCAACTTCAACATCTCGGTTGGCGTGACCGACCCCTTCATGCAGGCCGTCGAGGCCAATGGCGACGTCGAGCTCGCGCACAAGGCCGAGCCCACCGAAGAACTGAAGCAGGCCGGCGCCTACCAGCGCGACGACGGCCTGTGGGTGTACCGCAAGGTGCGCGCGCGCGATCTGTGGGACCAGATCATGCGCTCGACCTACGACCACGCCGAGCCGGGCATACTGTTCCTCGACCGCATGAACCAGGACAACAACCTGTACTACTGCGAGACCATCGAGGCCACCAACCCCTGCGCCGAACAGCCGCTGCCGCCCTACGGTTGCTGCTGCCTGGGCTCGATCAACCTGACGCCCTTCGTCAAGAACCCGTTCAGCGACAAGGCCGAGTTCGATTACGCCGGCTTCGGCAAGGTGGTCGACGTCTCTATCCGCATGCTCGACAACGTGCTCGAAGCCACCCACTGGCCGCTCGAGCAGCAGCATGCCGAAGCGCAGTCCAAGCGCCGCGTGGGTCTCGGTTTCACCGGCCTGGGTGACGCGCTGATCATGCTCGGCAAGCGCTACGACACGACCGAGGCACGCGAGGAAGCGCGCAAGATCTCCGAATTCATGCGTAATCGTGCCTACCTCGCCTCGTCCGACCTGGCCAAGGAGCGCGGCGCCTTCCCGCTGTTCAACGCCGACCTGTACCTGTCGGGCGGCAACTTCGCCTCGCGCCTGCCGGCTGACGTGAAGGACAGGATCCGCAAGAACGGCATCCGCAACTCGCACCTGCTGTCGATCGCGCCCACCGGCACCATCAGCCTGGCCTTCGCCGACAACGCCTCGAACGGCATCGAGCCGCCCTTCTCCTACACCTACACCCGCCGCAAGCGCATGGCCGACGGCACCTTCAAGGAGTATGCGGTCGAGGACTACGCCTGGCGCCTGTACAAGCACCTCGGCGGCAACGTCGACAAGCTGCCGGAATCCTTCGTCACCGCGCTGGAGATCTCCGCGCAGGCGCACAAGGACATGGTCGCCGCGGTCGCGCCCTACATCGATACGTCCATCTCCAAGACGGTGAACGTGCCCGAGGACTACCCCTACGCCGAGTTCGAGGACCTCTACCTCACCGCGTGGAAGGCCGGCTTGAAGGGTCTCGCCACCTATCGCCCCAACAACGTGCTCGGTTCGGTGCTGTCGGTCACCCCGACCGCCGAGCAGAAGCAGCCGCACGACGTCGAGATCGCCGACGCCAACAAGCGCCTGTCGATCAAGAACCTGCCCGCCCCGGTGCTCTCCAGCCTGCGCTGGCCCGGCCGTCCCGACCTGCCCGACGGCAACCTGGCCTGGACCTACATGCTCAACACCCCGACCGGCGGCTTCGCGCTGTTCGTCGGCCAGGTGGGCAACAACGGCGGCAGCTTCCCGTTCGAAGTGTGGGTGAACGGTGCCGACCAGCCGCGCGGCCTGGGTGCGGTGGCCAAGACCCTCTCGATGGACATGCGCGCCAACGACCGCGGCTGGCTCAAGCTCAAGCTCGACACGCTGGCCCGCACCGTCGGCGAGCGTTCGTTCGAGATGCCCTTCCCGCCGCACGGCGAGAAGAAGCTGGTGCCCGGCGTGGTGTCGGCCTTCGCCCAGGCGGTGAACTACCGCTGCGAAAAGCTCGGCGTATTCGACAAGGAAGACGAGAGCAACGGCGTGCTCGACACCCTGTTCAGCCTCGAGGAGCCCAAGACCGGCACCGACGGCACGCTGTCGTGGACGGTGGACATCTACAACCCGGCCACGGGTGAAGACTTCGTCCTCGGCCTGAAGGAGATCACCCTGCCGGACGGCGTCACCCGCCCGTACTCGGTGTGGCTGTCGGGCAACTACCCGCGCGCCCTGGACGGCCTGACCCGCATCCTGTCGCTCGACATGCGTGTCATGGACCCGGCCTGGATCGGCATGAAGCTGCGCAAACTGCTCGACTACCCCGAGCCGCTGGGCGACTTCATGGCCTTCGTGCCCGGTACCCGCCGCCAGCAGAACTGGCCCAGCACGGTCGCCTACCTGGCACAGCTCATCATCCACCGCTACGCCATGCTCGGCGTGCTCGACGAGCGCGGCTACCCGACGCGCGAGATGGGCATCCTCGAGTCGCCGCGCGACGAAAGCGAGCCCAAGCTGATGCAGGGCGCGCTGTGCAGCGAGTGCGGCAACCACACGGTGATCCGCAAGGACGGCTGCGACTTCTGCACCGCCTGCGGCGCGGTCGGCACCTGCGGTTGAGCACGCGTGCGGCAGAGGCGGACACCGGGGCTTCATAGCCTATAATCGCGGCTGTCCGAACGAGATCGTGCAGGTGCGGGCCGCTCAAGCGGCCCGCACCTGTCTGAGCCCCCATGCCCACCTGCCCACGCTGCGACGGCACCGATTGTCGCGAATCTCCCTGGCAATCCGAAGACGAGAAGCGCGCCCACAAGGGCGAGCGCGCCTGGCGCTGCATGTCCTGCGTGCACCGCTTCCACGCGCCGGCACGCCGCAGCCTGCTGGTGGAGAATGCGCTCGTCGCCACCATTGGCGGCTCGACGCTGCTGCTCGTGATCGCGGTCGTGGTGATCATGATCGTCTGGAAGAGCTGACCGGACCGCCGGCATGAGCACCTCCGTCTGCTGCCCGTCCTGCACCGCGGCTGCGTGCCGCAAATCCCGCTGGCGCTCGCACGAGGAGCGCGCCGCCCATCCGGGCATGCACCCATTCCGCTGCCCGGCCTGCGGTGACCGCTTCCTCGCGCCCGTGCACCCGCAGGGGAGCGGACGACGCTGGCCGATGTGGGCTGCTGTGGGCGCTGCCGCCGCGGTCGCAGCCATCCTCGCGGCCACCGTGATCATCGCATTCGACGAGGACGCCCCGCCCGCGGTCGACACAGCAACGACCTCGACCTCCACCCGCGCCGCGGCCGAGGACGGCGACGTCGAGGCGCAGTTCCGCCTCGGCCGCGCCCTGCTCGCCGAGGCCGGCAGTGACGCCAGAAAGGGCGAGGAAGCCGGCAACTGGCTCAAGCGTGCGGCAGGTGCCGGTCACACCGGCGCGATGGTGCTGCTCGGCAAGCGCTACCGCAGCGGCATCGGCACGCCGCAGAACTTCGAGCTCGCCGCGCGTTGGCTCGGCGAGGCGGCGCGCGCAGGCGATCCCGAGGGCATGGTCGAGTTCGGCCGCCTGTACCGCAGCGGCATCGGCGTGGAACCCGATGCGGTCGAAGCCTATGTCTGGTTCAATCGCGCCGCTGCCGCCATGAACATGGAGGGCGTGCACGAACGCGACAGCGTCGCCCTGAAGCTGAACCCGGAAGACCTGCGCCGCGCCCAGGCGCTGTCGATCGACGAAGCCGAACTCGCCCCCGCCACGGCCGAGCCCGGCACTGCAGCGCCCGCAGAACCCGTCGCACCGGCGGCAGGCGACTGAGCGCGCTCACAACCTCCCCCGCCACCAACCCGTGCCCAACCAGCCCACCCCGTCTTCCCTGCCGCACCTCCCTTCCGATGCACCGCGACTGCAGTTGCGCGGCATCGGCAAGGTCTATCCGGGGGTGGTGGCCAACGAGGGGGTCGACCTCGCGGTGCAACCGGGCGAGATCCGCGCGGTGCTGGGTGAAAACGGTGCGGGCAAGTCGACACTGATGAAGATCATCTACGGCGTCACCCGCCCGAGCGCAGGCCACCTGTTCTGGGAGGGGATGGAGGTGCATGTCGAGAACCCGGCGCATGCGCGCAGTCTTGGCATCGGCATGGTGTTCCAGCATTTCTCGCTGTTCGAGACCCTGACCGTGGTCGAGAATGTGGCGCTGGCCCTGCCCGGCAACCCGGCGCTGGACGAACTGGCGCAGCGCATCACGGAGGTTTCCGAGCGCTATGGCCTGCCGGTGGATCCACGCCGTCGTGTACATGCACTCTCGGTGGGCGAGCGCCAGCGCGTCGAAATCATCCGCTGCCTGTTGCAGAACCCCCGCCTGCTGATCATGGACGAGCCCACCTCGGTGCTCACCCCGCAGGCGGTGCGAAAGCTGTTCGCAACCCTGCGCCAGCTCTCGGCGGAAGGCTGTTCCATCCTCTACATCAGCCACAAGCTCGACGAGATTCAGGAGCTCTGCCACACCGCCACCGTGCTGCGCGGCGGCAAGGTCACAGGCGAGTGCATCCCGGCGCAGGAAACGCCGCAGTCGATGGCGCGCATGATGATCGGCAAGGACCTCCCGCACTGCGTGCATGGCGCGGCACGCACCGACGGCGAGTTGCGCCTGCGCCTGGCCGGCCTGTCGCACGCCAGCGAGGACCCGTTCGGCACCGACCTCGAGGACATCCACCTCGACGTGCGCGCCGGCGAGATCGTCGGCATCGCCGGCGTGTCGGGCAACGGCCAGCAGGAACTGCTGCGCGCGATCTCGGGCGAGGAGGTGCTGGCGGAGAAGTTTCCCGTGCAGATCTGCGGCGTCGAAGCCGGCCGTCTGAAGCCCGCCGAGCGGCGCAGGCTGGGCCTGTGCTTCGTGCCGGAGGAGCGCCTGGGCCGCGGCGCCGTGCCCGGCATGTCGCTCGCCGACAATGCACTGCTCACCGCCGCTCGAGGGCAAGGCATGCTGGCCGGCGGCTTCGTGCGCTTCGCGCGCGCGCGCGACTTCGCCCGGCAGTGCATCGCGGCCTTCAACGTCAAGTGCGGCGGCCCCGACGCGGCAGCCAAGTCGCTGTCGGGCGGCAACCTGCAGAAGTTCATCGTCGGGCGCGAGATCCTGCAGGCGCCCAGGCTGCTCGTGTGCGCCCAGCCCACCTGGGGCGTGGACGTGGGAGCCGCCACCTTCATCCGCCAGTCGCTGATCGACCTGCGCGACCGCGGCTGTGCGGTGCTGGTCATCTCCGAGGAACTCGACGAGCTGTTCGAGATCTGCGACCGCATCGCCGTCATCGCCCAGGGCCGGCTGTCACCCACCCGCCCCGCGGCCACCACCACGCTCGAAGACATCGGCGTGTGGATGAGCGGCATGTGGCCCGCAGCCGACCTCGAACACCAACCCCCCGCCGGCATGCCGACGGAGCCCGCCGATGCTTGAACTCGAAGCCCGCGCCGAACCTTCACGCCTGATGTCCTGGGCCTCACCACTGCTCGCAGTGGCACTGACTCTCGCCGGCGGCATGGTGATCTTCACCGCGCTCGGCAAGGACCCGGCCGAAGGCTTCCGCATCTTTTTCCTCAATCCCGTGAAGGATCTGTACGGCGTCTCCGAGCTGCTGCTCAAGGCCACGCCGCTGATGCTGTGCGCGATCGGCCTGGCGATCGGCTTTCGCGCCAATGTCTGGAACATCGGTGCCGAAGGCCAGTTCATGCTCGGCGCGGTGGCCGCAACCGGGGTGGCACTGTCTTTCGATGGCACCGAAAGCGCCCTGCTGCTGCCGGCAATGGTACTGGCGGGCGCGCTCGGCGGCGCGGCCTGGGCCGCGATTCCGGCGCTGCTGCGCACACGCTTCAACGCCAACGAGATCCTGGTGTCGCTGATGCTGGTGTATGTGGCACAACTCTTCGTATCCTGGCTGGTGTTCGGGCCGTGGAAGGACCCCGACGGTTTCAACTTCCCGCAGACCCGCATGTTCAGCGACGCGGCGCTGATGCCGATGATGCTCGAGGGCACCCGCCTGCACTTCGGCTTCGTGCTCGCGCTGGCGGTACTGGTGGCCGGCTACGCCTTCATGAACCGCAGCTTCGCCGGTTTTCGCATGCGCGTGGCCGGCGAGGCGCCCGATGCGGCGCGCTACGCGGGCTTCTCGGCGCAGCGTATGGTGTGGGTCGGCCTGCTGCTGGGCGGGGCGGCAGCGGGGCTCGCGGGCATGGGCGAGGTTGCCGGGCCGATGGGCCAGCTTACCGACAAGGTGGGCAGCGGCTACGGCTTCGCAGCGATCATCGTCGCCTTCGTCGGCCGGCTCAACGCCTTCGGCATCCTGCTCGCCAGCCTGCTGATGGCCCTGCTCTACATCGGCGGCGAACAGGCGCAGCAGTACCTCAACCTGCCGAGCTCGATCTCGATGGTGTTCCAGGGCATGCTGCTGTTCTTCCTGCTGGGCTCGGACGTGTTCATCCACTACCGCCTGCGGCTACGCCGCCGCGCGCCCCAGAGCGACTGAGGAGGCAACGGAAATGGATGCGAGCCTGTTCACATCGATCCTGTTCGCCACCGTGGTGGCGGGAACCCCGCTGATCATCGTCGCGCTGGGCCTGCTCGTGAATGAGAAGGCCGGTGTGCTGAACCTGGGCGCCGAGGGCATGATGGCCATGGGCGCGGTCGCCGCCTTCGCCGTCACCCACCACAGCGCCAACCCCTGGCTAGGCGTGCTGGCCGGCATGGGCGCAGGCATTGCGATGGCGCTGCTGTTCGGCGTGCTGACCCTGACCTTGATGGCCAACCAGGTCGCCTCGGGCCTCGCGCTGGCAATCTTCGGCGTGGGCCTCGCGGCTTTCGTCGGCAAACCCTATGAAGCGGTCGCGCTGCAGGCGGTGCCGCCGATCCGCATTCCCTTCATCGCCGACATCCCGCTCATCGGCGAGGCGCTCTACAACCAGCAGGCGCTGGTGTATTTCTCCTGGGCCCTGTTCTGGACGCTGCTGTGGTTCCTGCACCGCAGCCGCGCCGGGCTGGTGCTGCGCGCGGTGGGCGAATCACCCGCGTCGGCGCACGCGATCGGCTATCCGGTGATCCGCATCCGCTATCTGGCGGTACTGTTCGGCGGCGCCATGGCCGGTATCGGCGGCGCCTTCCTGTCGGTGTTCTACACGCCGATGTGGGCCGAGGGCATGGTCGCCGGGCGCGGCTGGATCGCGCTGGCGCTGGTGGTGTTCGCCACCTGGCGGCCGCTGCGGGTGATGATCGGTGCCTACCTGTTCGGCGGCGTCATGATCACGCAGCTCTTCATCCAGGGCTCCGGGCTGCAGATCGACTTCCCCTCGCAGCTGCTGTCCTCCCTGCCCTACTGGGCGACCATCGTCGTGCTGGTGGCGATCTCGCGCAACGCCGGCACGATCCGGCTCAACTCTCCGGTGTCGCTGGGCAAGCCCTACCGGCCGGAAAGCTGACGCTGCCGAAAGCGTGAAATTTTCGGGTTGCCCCCTTCTCCGGGTGGCGTAGCATCGCGCCCGAACCTGACCGAAGAGGCTCGGCGCCTCCCCCATAATGCTCCTCGACCTGATCCGGACCACTGCCCTCCTTCTCGCCCTGTGCATGCTGCTCGGCGTCAACCAGCGTTTCTGGGCGTCGGGCAGTCTCCAGGCCCGGCTCGGCGCGGGGCTGATCTTCGGGCTGATCTGTGTGGCCGGCATGATGATGCCGGTGACCCTCGGACCGGGCGTGATCGTCGACCCGCGCTCGGTGGTGCTCAGCCTCGCCAGCCTGTTCGGCGGACCGTTGACCGGCGCGCTCGCAGGCCTCATCGCCGCGGGTTATCGCATCGCGCTCGGCGGGGGCGGCGCGGCAATCGGCGTTACGGTGATCGTGATCGCCGTGGCCAGCGGGCTGTTCTACCGCGGTACGCTGCGCAGCCTGGGGGCCAGCAAGGCGCCGCTTGGCCTGTTCGCGTTCGGGGTCGTCCTGCACTTCATCACCCTGCTGATGATCTCCCAGGTTCCCGGACAGAGCATGGCGAGCGTGTTCGAAGCGCTGGGCCTGCCCTATCTGCTCGTGATGGGCGCCGGCACCGCCCTGGTGGGCATGCTGCTGCTCGACATCGAACGGCGCCGCGCCACGCAGCTCGCACTGCAGAAGAGCGAGGCCCGCCTGCGCGCAATCACCGCGGCGCTGCCCGATCTGCTGTTCCTGATCGACGAGGACGGGCGGTTCCTGGAGGTCATCACGAGCAGGCACGAACTGCTGCACATCCCGGTGGCGAGCGTGATCGGCAAGCGCTTCGATGAAGTCCTGCCCGAGGCGCAAGGCGCTGCCGGTCTCGCGGCGATTGCGCGCGCGCTCGATACCGGAGAGCGCCAGACCCTGGAGTACACCCTGTCCACCGCAGCCGGCGCACGCGATTTTCGCGCCTCCATCCAGGCGCTCGACCACGCCCTGGACGGACAGCGTGCGGTGGTCGCGCTGGTGCAGGACGTCACCCAGGCGCGCGCCAGCGAAGCGGAGATTCGCAATCTCGCCTTCTACGATCCCCTCACCAGCCTGCCCAACCGCCGGCTGCTGACGGAAAGGCTGGAGCACGCGCTCGGCGATGGCAGTCGCGGCGGCGCACATGGCGCGCTGATGTTCATCGACCTGGACGACTTCAAGAACATCAACGACGTTTACGGCCACCAGGCAGGGGATCTGCTCCTGCGCGAAACCGCTACGCGGCTGCGTGCCATCGTGCGCGAAACGGATACCGTGGCGCGCTTCGGCGGCGACGAGTTCGTGATCCTGCTCGAGCACCTTCCACAAGGCAAAAGGGAGGCCGTCGCCGCAGCGGATCAGGTCGCTGCGAAGATCCTCACCCGGCTCGGCGCCCCATACCGCATCGGCGGCCGACAGCAGACCACCACCGCGAGCATCGGCCTGGTGATGTTCGGCGACCGCCCCTACACGGCGGAAGAGCTGATGCAGCGCGCCGACCTGTCGATGTACGAATCCAAGCGCAGCGGCAAGAACACCGTGCGCAGCTTCGATCCAGCCATGCAGAGCAGCCTCAGCGAGCGCATGCGCGCTCAGGCTGCTCTGCGTGCCTCCCTGGAGAACCGCGAGTTCTTCCTGCACTACCAGCCTCAGTTCGACCGCGAAGGCCGCATCACCGGCGCGGAGGCCCTGTTGCGCTGGACGCATCCGCGAGAGGGTGCCGTGCCGCCGTTCCAGTTCATCAAGCTTGCCGAGCAGATGGGGATGATGCCCGAGCTCGGCCGGCAGGCCATGGAGATGGCCTGCCGCACCCTCGCAGGATGGGCTGCGGACCCCCGGCTCCAGTCCTGCTCACTGGCGGTCAACGTCAGCCCCGCCCAGCTCTATCAGTCCGGCTTCGTGGACGAGGTAAGCGCCCTGCTTGTCCAGACCGGCGCCCCGGCCGAACGGCTCAAGCTCGAGATCACCGAATCGCTGCTGCTTAGCGACATCGAGCAGGCAATCACCGCCATGAAGCAGTTGCGCGCAATGGGCATCCGCTTCTCCATCGACGACTTCGGCACGGGGTATTCGTCGCTGAGCTACCTGCAGCAGCTGCCGCTCGACGAGTTGAAGATCGACCGCGTATTCGTGCGCGACCTGCCGGACAATGCAAGCAGCCTGGCGATCGTGCGCACCATCATGGCGCTTGCGGACGCGCTGAGCCTGCGCGTGATCGCAGAGGGCGTCGAGACCCATGCGCAACACACCTGCCTGCTGGACAACGGTTGCGATGGATTCCAGGGCTATCTGTTTGCCCGCCCCGAAGAAGGCCACGCCTTCACCGCACGACTCGGGAAATTTGCCTGATCCACTGCCAATCGGCGTGGTTTGGCACTAGCCTTGCGATGCCATGATCCGACCATACGGGCCCGCATCGCGAAGCGCATCGACGCGATCTCGGCCCACCTCGACCGCATCGACGGCCTGCTCTACCTCCCGGAAGGACGCGAGATGCTCACCCAGATCCGGGACAAGCGCCGGTCGTACGTAAGCTCTTTCCAGCAGGTTTCCTCGCTGCTGGAGGCGGGCCGAAGGGAAGACGCGTCCGAGCACATGGCGACCCATACGACACCTGCGCTCGATGAACTGCTCGCATCGATCGATGCGCTCATCCGCCTGCAAGGCAGGATCCTCGAGAGCACGGGCGAAGAAGCTGCGGCAAGCTATCTGCGTTCCCAAACGCAGATCTTCGTATTCCTCGCGCTGGCCCTCATATCCTCCATCCTCATCTCCGTCTGGATCGTCCGGGCCGTGACCCGCCCGCTCGGTGGCGAACCCGAGGCCGCGAAGGACGCGGTCGAACGTATCGCCCGAGGCGATCTATCCGCACTGATCCCGGTAAGGGAGGGCGACACGCACAGCCTGCTCGCAGCGCTGCACCAGATGCAGTCAAGCCTCCGCGAGATGATCGGCACCCTCACCGCGAACGCCGACAGCGTTGCCAGCGCGGCAGAGCAATTGGCCGTCGCCTCCAAACAGCTTGCAGAGAGTTCGGCACGCCAGAGCGATGCAGCCACCAGCATGGCGAGCGCCATCGACGAGATGACCACGAGCATCCAGCAGGTTTCCGACAATGCGACCGATGCGCGCCAGATCACGGTGGACGCGGGAGAACGCTCGGATAGCGGCAACCAGGTGATCGGCAGCACCGTCCGGGAAATGCAGGCCATCGCAAGCACGGTCGCCGAAGCGGCCACGACCATCCGGCAGGTCGGTGACGGCTCACAGCAGATCTCCACGGTCGTGCAGGTGATCAAGGAGGTGGCCGATCAGACCAACCTGCTTGCGCTGAACGCCTCGATCGAGGCCGCCCGTGCCGGAGAGCAGGGGCGCGGATTTGCAGTGGTTGCGGACGAGGTCCGCAAGCTTGCCGAACGGACGGCAAAGGCGACGATGGACATCAGCGCGATGATCGACACCATGCTGTCAAGCTCCGATACGGCCATGCGCACGACCGCAGCAGCGGTGACTCAGGTCGAGGACGGGGTCAAGCTTGCCCGGGCTGCGGGCGACGCCATGCGCGCAATCAGCGACGGGACCCAACAGGCTGTGCGCTCGGTCAACGGCATCTACACTGCGCTCAGCGAGCAGAGCCAGGCAAGCGCCGAGATCGCAACCAACGTCGAGCAGATCGCGCAGATGTCGGAGGAGAACAGTGCTGCAACCCAGCAGGCCTACGAAACCGCGCGGCAACTCCGCGAGCTTGCGGCTGAAACGCGAACTGCAGTCAGAGTGTTCAGCCTGTGAAGGCGGGCGCGTCTTCAACCCGCAGGGCGGCGTAGGAAGATGTGAGACAGATCACGAAGGAACATGATTGCTGGCGCGGCGGGGTTGTAAGCGACTCCCACCTTGCTAGAATCCAGACTCGTTCAAAACTAGTCAGGATGACGATGCTCTACCCCGGAACCATGCATCCGGACATCCGGTAAAGCCGGCAAGCCGAATCGGATCTGCGGCCTTCAGGGCTGTCACCGCACGGGCCCCAACCCTGCCCGAATTCTGATCGTCCGCGCGCCTTCTCCAGGTGGAGAGGCATGCTGGCCCTGAGAGTCGAACTGGAGAATCCGCCTTGGGTTGGAACATGAAACAGAGCAGGCCTCGCATCGCACACCCCTCGGGCAGCGCTCGACCATGAGCATCCGACGACTCGCCTACCTGCTATTGGCAGCATTCGCCCTGCTTTCAATGTCTGCAGGGGTCTGGCAGTTGGCCGACAGCCGCAAGAAGGTGCTTGCGGTGGAGTGGGTTCAGAATGCGAACCGGCTATCGGACCTGGCACAGCGCGCAAGCGCGCAACTGGCCATGGAGCGGGGCGCCACGGCAACCCTGCTCGCCAGCGCCGATACGGCGCCCCTCGCGATGCGGGACGAGATCCTGCGGATTCGCAGCGCCGTTGATTTGACCTATCGCCGGATTGCCGCGCACGCGGCGACGATGACGCATCGAGCACCGGATCACCCGCTGCTCAATCAGTTGGAACGGCTGGATCGGGGACAGCGGGAAATCGAGCTTTTCCGCGCTCGGCTCGATGAGCAACTGCAAGGCATCCCTCACGGCCTTGCCGCCGAAACCTGGATCGCGCTGATGAGCGAGCAGATCGAGCAGTTGCGCAGTCTGGGCTCGATCGCGACGCTTCCGCTGCCGAGCAATGACTATACCCAGGCCTCTGCCCCCATCATCAAGGATCAGCTCTTCACCCTGAGCGAGCACCTCGGGCGCGAGCGCGCCCTGGTCGGCGTGGCGATCGCGCGCGGCGCCGCCCTTGGAGAACGGGAACTGGAAGCCCTGGAGGAATACCGGACCATCGCCCTCCACGCCAGGCACCGCATCGAAGCAATCGTCGAGCAGATGCCGCAGACAGCCGAGATCGTGCTCGCACACGAGACCTATCGGACCGAGTTGCTCGACCGCTACGAAGCCCTGCGTGCCCAGATTCTCGCAAGCAGCTCGGGCGGTCAGGCATACCCCATCGACGCGGAGCAGTGGTATCGCGGAGCGACAAGCGGCATCGACGCCGTCCTGGGCCTGACAGCCGCCATCAGCGCGCATTTCGAGCGCGAGTTCGGCAGGCTGCGTACACAGGCCGAAAGCACCTGGGCATTGCTGTGTCTGATCGCTTTTGCCATGCTGGTGCTGCTGGTCGTCACCTTGCAGGTATTGCGCCGCAAGGTGTTGCAGCCGCTGCGCACGCTGGATGACGCAGCCGCCACGATCTCCGTAGGCGACCTGTCACACCCCCTGCCGCCCATGCCCGACGATGAGCTCGGCCGTCTGGGCCAGACCTTCGAAAACATGCGCGAAGCCCTGCTGGCCGATATCACCCGCAGGGAACAGGACGCCCGGCAGCTGAGCCGGTTCAAGTCGCTCATCGAGAGAAGTGCGAGCGCGATGGTGGTGACGAGCCCGGGCGGAATCGTCGAGTACGTCAACGCCAGCTTCGAGACAATGACCGGCTACAGCCCGACCGAATCCATCGGGCGTATGGCCGGCTTCTGGGGCTCCGAAACCGGGGCATCAACCAACCGCCCCAGCCTCTGGGAAACCCTGCGTCAGGGCAGAGCGTGGGAGGGCGAGTTCCTGAACCGGCGCAAGACCGGCGAGCTCTACTGGGCGTCGGCAAACATCGCGCCCGTTGTGAACGACGACGGCCACATCACGCATTTCATCGGCATCCAGAACGACATCAGCGAACAACGACGGCTGCAGGAACGGCTCAATTTCCTCCTGCACTACGATGAGCTGACCGTCCTGCCCAACCGGAACCTGCTCGAGCTTCGCTTCTCCGCGGCCCGCGAGGAAGCGCTGAACCAGGGCGGACAGCTTGCCGTCATCACCTTCGGCCTGAGTCGCTTCGAGCGCATCAACGACAGCATGGGGCGCGACGTGGGGGACCGGATCCTGCGCGAATTCGCTTCGCGCCTGGGTCAGCATGCACGTCGCGGCGACATGGTCTCCCGTCATGGAGGCATCGAATTCTCGATGCTGGCGACGGGGCTCCACAACAGCGAGGATCTCCACAAGCGGCTGGCGCCGATCCTGGAGTCGCTGAATCTGCCGTTCCTGATCGATGGAGAGAGCATGCGGCTGGTGGTACGCGCCGGCCTGAGCGTGCTCCCCGAGCATGGCGAGTCCCTCGAGGTGCTGCTGCGCAAGGCGACGATCGCCCTGCACCACGGCGAACGCTTCGGGCTCGATCGCTGCATCTACGCCGAAGAGCTCGACGAGGATGCGCGTGAGCGGCTTGCGCTCGAAAACGCCCTGCGGCGCGCCCTCGAGCAGAATGAGCTCGAGCTGTATTACCAGCCGAAGGTCGACATGGCCACCGGCAGGCTCGTCGGTATGGAAGCGCTCGCACGTTGGCAGAGCCGGGACACCGGCGAGTGGATTTCACCCGCGCGGTTCATCCCGGTGGCAGAAGAGAGCGGACTCATTCAGCACCTCGGCGCCTGGGCACTGCGCCAGGCCTGCCTGCAGAACTGCACCTGGCAGGCAGCAGGGCTGCCACCGCTGGTCGTTGCGGTCAACCTTTCACCCGCGCAATTGCGCCAGCCCGACCTCCCGGAGGTGGTTTCCAGCGTGCTCGCGGAAACCGGGCTCGACCCCGCGCTGCTCGAGCTCGAGCTGACCGAGAGCGCGCTGATGGACTGCCCGGAACAATCAAACGCAGCCCTGACCCGACTGAAGTCGCTCGGGCTGCAGCTGTCGATCGACGACTTCGGCACCGGATACTCCAGCCTGGCGTATCTGGGCAGGTTCCCGGTCGACCAGTTGAAGATCGATGCGAGTTTCGTTCAGAACGCCACGACCGACGCCACGGCCGCAGCGATCTCCACCTCCGTGATCGCCCTCGCGCATCAGATGGGACTGAAGGTGATTGCGGAAGGCGTGGAGACGGAAGATCAGCTCATGTTCCTCCATCGGCATGGATGCGATGCGATCCAGGGCTACTACTACAGCCGCCCGGTTTCCGCCGCCGCCTTCGCAGTACTCGTCGCCAGCGACAAACGCCTGGCCTTCCCAGATACCCGTCCCGCAGAGCGCACCCTGCTGGCCGTGGACGACGAACCGGCAGTGCTGGCGATGATCTCGCTCGCGCTCGAGAACGAGCCCATGCGCGTGCTCACGGCACGCAGCGCTCGCGAGGCGCTGGAGTTGCTGGCCAGCAACGAAATCCACGTCATCCTGGCCGACGACCGAATGCCGGAGATGAGCGGCACCGAACTCCTCGAGCGCGTGAAGAGCATGTACCCGGACACCGTTCGTATCGTGTTGTCCGGACACGCAGACCCGGGGAAGATACTCAACATCTTCAATAGCGGTTCGGTGTACAAATTCTTCACCAAGCCGTGGGATGCCGCCAGCCTTCGCGAACAGATTCTGGACGCTTTCGCGTATCGCGACGCCCAATCCAGACGCTCGGACAGCGCCTCGGCCCTCGACCACAGCACGAACATCGCCCACCGGACAGCCCGGAGAAAGTGAGCTGCGCGCGCGCCGGGCCTCAGACCCGCGCGCTCGGCCGCTCCGCGACACGGTCACGCCAGTCCTGCAGATTAGCCAGGCCCTCGGCACCGGGCCGGAACTTCATCAGCCCACGCGCGAACTCGATGGCGCAGAACGCGGTGATGTCGGCAATGGTGAAACGTTCCCCGGCCACGAAAGGGCGCGTGGCCAGTTCAGCGTCCAGCCAGCGGGCCACCTCACGCATCTTTTCCCCCTGCGATTCTCCGAACGCCGGAAACTGCGGCTGCTCCAGCGGCGCCAGCCCGGGATGGGTGTGGCGGATGCAGTTGGCAATCGTGCCGAACAGGTACAACTCCATGCGGCGGTCGGTCATTTCGATGAAGGCACGCTCCTCGAAGGTCTCGCCCATCAGGTTCGGCTCGGGGTACAGGCCCTCGAGGTAGCTGCAGATCGCCCGCGTCTCGCCCAGGTAGCGGCCGTCGTCCAGTTCGAGCACCGGCACCTTGGCGAGCGGGCTCTTGGCACGGTAGTTGGAGCTGCGGTGCTCGTCGCGAGCGATCTCGACCACCACCTCCTGAATGCTACGAATACCCTTCTCGGCAATGAACATCTGAACACGGCGCGGATTGGGCGCTCGCGGCGAAACGTAGAGCTTCATCTTCCTTCCTTGAGAACGGCTGGCATCGGTCAGCCCGGCATAGCGGGATGATCGGTCCAAGAAGCTACGCCGGCAAGCACGCCGCAAGCGCTTCAATGCCAACCCACGTAGCGGGCGTGAAGTCCGCCACGATCGCATCCCGAAAGCTGCGGGCCACGGCAGCAGGCACACTAGAATCGGACAATCTGTAGCGCACGGCGGACCATGAGCACTCCCGACTCGAACCTGTTCCACGCCGCGGTCATGCAGTCCTGGAACGCGATCGTGATTACCAGCGCGGACCTCGCGGCAGGCTGTCCGGTGCTGATTGCGAATCCGGCATTCTGCAAGATGACCGGCTACACCCTGGACGAGCTCAAGGGCTGCTCGCTGAAGGTGCTGCAAGGCCCGGAAACCGACCCTGCAGTGATCGAGGAACTGCGCGCCTGCCTGACGGAGGGACGCTTCTTCGAGGGCACCGCGATCAACTATCGCAAGGACGGCACGACCTACGTCGTGCACTGGAATATCACCCCGATCCGCGACACAGACGGCGTCATCACCCATTTCGTCTCGGTGCAGGAAGACATCTCCGCCTACGTACGCGCCAGCCGCGAAAACCGCCTGCTCGCCCGCGCGCTGGATGCTTCTGGCGACCCGATCATGGTGACCGACGCGCAGGAGCGGATCCTCTTCGCCAACGCCGCATTCTCGAAGACCACCGGCTATCCAGCCGAGGATTTGATCGGCAGCACCCCCTCCCTGCTTCGCTCCGGCCGGCACGATCCGGAGTTCTATACGGCTCTCCGCAGGGCGCTTGCGAGCGGGCGGGACTTCCGCGCCACCTTCATCAACCGTCGGCGCGACGGATCGCTCTACCACGCCGACCAGAGCATCTCGCCCATTGTCGACGAGGACGGCCAGACCACCCACTACGTGTGCGTCAGCCGGGACGTCACCGACCAGGTGGACCGGGAGGAGGCCCTGCTGGAGGCCGCCACACGGGATGCGCTGACCGGCCTGTACAACCGTCGCTACGGAGACCAGCGGCTCGACGACGCCCTGGAACGGGCGGAGGCGCTCGGCCACCCGCTGTCCCTGATCCTCGCCGACATCGACCACTTCAAGCAGATCAACGACCGCTACGGACACCCCGCCGGAGATCGCGCCCTGGAGGAGGTCGGGCGCATTTTGCGCCAGTCGGTCCGCGGCCGCGACGCGGTCATCCGCTGGGGTGGCGAGGAGTTCATGATCGTGCTCGAGGACTGCCCCCTCCAGCCGGCCACAGAGCTTGCAGAACGCATCCGGCTGAAGGTGAGCGAATATCGCGACGCCACGTTTGGCGGGCTGACGCTTTCACTCGGACTCGCCACCTTTGCCGCCGACGAACCGAGGAAGCGGCTGGTCGCCCGCGCCGATGCCGCGCTCTATGACGCCAAGCATGCGGGACGCAACCGGCTTTCGGTCGCCGCGCCGCCCGGCGCCGCTCCGGGCTGAAGAGCAATCGGGCACCAGGCGCCCCTAGGCCCGGTATAACACGGGGCCATCCGCACCGGAGCGTGAAATAACCCTTCTTCGATCAGGTATAAATCCGGCACAATTACGGCAAGGACTGGAGGAAACGTGCCGGGCCGCAACACCCCCGGCGGATCGCCCTCCGAACTTCAGCATGCACACCGTCATTCTCGATCGCAGCGCGCCCCAAGCGGCCACACCCCTGCTCAGCCCCGCCCAGATGCTCGGGCTGGCTGCGGTCATCGGCCTGCTGCATCTCACCGCGGCCTACAGCTTCCTGCTGTTCCACACCCTGGTCGAGACCCTGCGCATCGTCGTGCTCGGGGGCATCTTCGTGCTGGCCTGGCACTCCCGCCGCTGGAGTGCAAACAATTTCCTGCTCATCATCGGCACCGGCACGATCTTCGTGGCCGGACTGGAACTGCTGCACACCCTGTCTTACAAGGGATTGAACCTGTTCCCGGGGCACGACGCCAACCTGCCCACGCAGCTCTGGATCGCCTTCCGCTACCTGGAAGCCACCTCCTTCCTGTTCGCCGCACTGTCGATCGGGCGCAGCCACTCGCCGCACCGCCTGGTGCTCGGCTACGGGTTCATCACCGTTGCGATCACCGCTGCGGTCTTTGGCGGCTACTTTCCCGACTGCTACATCGAAGGCAGCGGGCTGACTCCGTTCAAGATCTACAGCGAGTTCGCGCTCATCGGACTCTTCGGCCTGAGCCTGGCGATCCTGTTCGCGCGACGCGATCACTTCACGCCCCAAGTGCTGCAGCTGATTGCGGCCGCGGTCGTCTTCGGCGCGCTGACCGAGGTCGCCTTCACGCAGTACGTGGGCGTCTTCGACTACGCCAACGAGGTCGGGCACTACCTGCTGCTGGTGTCGACCTACTTCCTGTACCGGGCAATGCTGGTCACCGGCATCGTCGCTCCGTTCGATCTGCTGTTCCGCAGCCTCAAACAGAACGAAAGCCAGCTCGAGGCCAGGGTCGCCGAGCGTACGCGCGCGCTGCGTGAAAGCGAATCGCTCAACACCGCCTTCCTGGACAACTCGCCCGCGGTGATCTACCTGATCGACCGCACGGGCCGCTATACCCTCGCAAATGCAGCCTTCGAGCGTCTTGCAGGGCGGCCGAAGTGCGACATCCTCGGCAGGACGCCCTTCGACCTGTGGCCCGCCGAGACGGCCACAGAACTCGACCGTAACAACCGGCGGACGCTCGAAGGAGGAGCGCCGATGCTGCTATCCGAGCGTCTCGGCAGCGGCATCGACACCCGCTTCTTCGAGACCAGCCACTTCCCGCTGCTGGACCCGAGCGGCGCAGTCGTCGGCGCGGGTGGCATCGCCTCCGACGTCACCGAGCACCGCCTGGCCGAAGAGCGCTACGGCATCATGATCCGCACCTCGATGGACGCCTTCGTGCTCATCGACGCCACGGCGCGCATCCTGGAGGTCAACGACGCCTGCTGCACGCTCACCGGCTACACACGTGAAGAGTTGCTCGGCCTGTCGATCCAGGACATCGAGGCCGCAATGGATACGCAGGCGGTGCACCGCACCATCGAGCATGTCGAGCGCGAAGGTGCGGCCCGCTTCGACAGCGTGCTGCGGCGCAAGGATGGCGAGCAACGCGACATCGAGGTCAGCATCCAGTGCCTGAACCACATCGTTGAAGCACGCCTGTTCTGCTTCATCCGCGACATCACCGAGCGCAACCGCACGATGGCGCGCATCGATTACCTCGCACACCACGATGCGCTCACCGGGCTGCCAAACAAGCTCCTGTTCCAGGAGAAGTTCGCCTCCCTGGCCGCACGAACGCTCGCCGCACAGCGCCGGTTTGCGCTCGCCTATGTGGACCTCGATAACTTCAAGAACATCAACGACACCCTCGGGCACGTCGTCGGGGACAGCCTGTTGCGTGAGGTCGCGCAGCGCCTGAACACCCTGCTCGGAGAAGGCGACCGTCTATGCCGCATCAGCGGCGACGAGTTCCTGCTCCTGTTCGACAATGTCGCCGACCAGGCCAGCGTCGCCGCGCGCGCCGAGGAAATCCTGAGCCAGATGGCAGCGCCGGTGTATGTCGACGGACATCAACTGAGCAGCACCGTCTCGGTCGGTCTGGCACTGTTCCCCGAAGATGGCACCGACTTCGACACCCTGTACAAGAAAGCAGACACCGCGATGTTCCAGGCCAAGGCGGCCGGGCGCAACGTGTTCCGCTTCTTCGACGAGGCGATGCACGCCGAGGCGATCGAACGCATCGCCCTGCTCGCCGAACTGCGCGGCGCAATCGAGCGCAACGAGCTGCGCCTGCACTACCAGCCCCAGATCGACCTCGAGACCGGTGCGCTGATCGGCGCCGAGGCGCTGTTGCGCTGGGAACGCGCCGACCAGCAGATGACGCCGCCCGGACTGTTCATCCCGCTTGCCGAAGACAGCGGGCTGATCGTACCGATCGGCGCGTGGGTGCTCCATGAAGCCTGCCGCGAGGCCGTGCGCTGGCAGCAGCAGGGCCTGCCCCCGATGGTGGTTGCGGTCAACCTTTCGGCCGTGCAGTTCCACCGCACGGACCTGCTCGAAACGGTCCGCAATGCGCTGGCCCAGTCCGGACTGCCCGCAGCCTGCCTCGAACTCGAACTCACCGAATCCCTGCTCATCGGCGACACCGACGCAGCGCTCGAGACCGTCCGCCAGCTCAAGGCACTCGGTGTCCGGCTGTCCATCGACGACTTCGGTACCGGCTACTCCAGCCTCGCCTATCTCAAGCGCTTCGCGGTCGACAAGCTCAAGATCGACCAGTCCTTCGTGCGCAGCATGGACAAGGAGCCCAGTAACGCCACGCTCGTGCGCACCATCGTGCAGATGGCGCACAACCTCGGCCTGAAGACGATCGCCGAAGGCGTGGAGCACGAGGGCCTGATCGCGCAGTTGCGCAACCTGCAATGCGACGAAGCGCAAGGCTATCACTTCGCGCGGCCGATGCCGCCGGACGCATTCGCGTCCTGGGCCACCGCGTTCGCGGCCCGGATCGCGGCCCGCCGCGAGCCCGAGAACGCATGAGCGAAACCCGCCTCACCGCGGTGCGCGGCGAGATCGTCCATTTCCTGGCCGATCCGGCACACGATACGGCCGCGCTCGTTCATTTCAATGACGGGCTGTTGATCCTCACTGGCGGTCGCATCGCCGAGTGCGGCCCGGCCCAGGACCTGCTCCCGCATCTGCCCAGCGGCACGCCGGTGGCCGACTACCGCGGCAAGCTGATCCTGCCCGGCTTCATCGACACGCACGTCCACTACCCGCAGACCGACATCATCGCCAGCCACGGCGAACAGCTGCTCGAGTGGCTGGAGAAGTACACCTTCCCCGCCGAGCGCCGTTTTGCGGAACGTGCCCATGCCGACGAGGTGGCGGGCTTCTTCTGCGACACGCTGCTGCGCAACGGCACCACCACCGCGTGCAGCTTCGCCACCGTGCATGCGAGCTCCGTGGACGCGCTGTTCGAGGCTGCACAGGCGCGCCGAATGCGCATGATCACCGGCAAGGTGCTGATGGACCGCAACTGCCCGGACTTCCTGTGCGACACCGCGGCCTCCGGCTACGCCGAATCAAAGGCCCTGATCGAGCGCTGGCACGATCGTGACCGCCTGCTGTACGCGATCACCCCGCGCTTCGTGCCGACCTCCACGCCCGAGCAGCTGGCGCTCGCGGGCCAGCTCTTCGCCGAGCATCCAAGCGTGCTGCTGCAGTCCCACGTCGCCGAGAACCGCGCCGAGCTCGAATGGGTCGCCCGACTCCACCCCGAAGCACGCAGCTACCTCGACGTTTACGCACACCACGGCCTGCTCGGCAAGCGCGCCCTCTACGCACACTGCATCTGGCTCGACGACACCGATCGCCAGCGCATGGCCGACACCGGCACCGCGATCAGCTTCTGCCCCACCTCGAACCTCTTTCTTGGTTCGGGCCTGTTCGACCTCGCCCGCGCCCGCGAGCGCGGGATTCGGGTGGGCCTGGGCACGGACGTGGGCGGCGGCACCAGCTTTTCGATGTTGCAGACCCTGAACGAGGCCTACAAGGTGCTGCAGCTTGCCGGCCAGTCGCTGTCGGCGGTGGCCGCTTTCCACCTCGCCACACTGGGCGGGGCGCGCAGCCTCTACCTGGACGACCGCATCGGCAACTTCGCGCCTGGAAGGGAGGCGGATTTCGTCGTCCTCGACCCCTGCGCCACGCCCCTGCTCGCACGCCGCAGCGCAGCCTGCAACACGCTGGAAGAGCGCCTCTTCACAATGATGATGCTGGGCGACGACCGCGCGGTCGCGGCCACTTTCGTGCTCGGCGAGGCGGCCTGGCGGCGCGACACGCTGCCCACCTGAGGCAGCAGGGCACCGGCACATCCGCGGCGGGGTGGTAAGCTTCGCTCGAGACTTCGAGCCACCCCGCCCCCGCCCGAACAAACAAGCACCTACGCGGAGATACCAAGCCTTGCACCCGCTTCGGGAATTCAGTCACATCCTGCTGCACGCATTTCGCAACCTGATGCCGATCGTCGTCGTGGTCGCGGTGTTTCAGCTTGCAGTGATCCGGGAAGTGCCGGACGGCTTGCTGTCGATGGCGGGCGGGCTGCTGATCGTCGCGATCGGCGTCGCACTGTTCCTGCAGGGCCTGGAACTCGGGATTTTCCCGATCGGGAAGAATCTGTCGAACGAGTTCGCCAAGAAGGGCTCCTTGCTCCTGCTGATGGTCTTCGGCTTCTGCCTTGGATTCGCCGCGGTGATTGCCGAGCCGGCGCTGATCGCGGTCGCCTCGCAGGCGGAATCCATCAGCGGCGGGCGGATCGACGGCTTCACGCTGCGCGTGCTGGTGGCCCTGTCCGTGGGCGCCGTGGTGGCGCTGGGCGTGGTGCGCACGATCCTCGGCCACTCGCTGCACTGGTACATGATCATCGGCTATCTGCTGGTGGTCACGGTGACCTTTTTCGCCCCGGCAGAGATCGTTGGCCTGGCCTACGACTCGGGCGGCGTCACCACCAACATCGTCACCGTGCCACTGATCGCCGCGCTGGGCATTGGCCTGGCGGTATCGATCCGCGGCCGCAATGCGCTCTCGCATGGCTTCGGCCTCGTGGCGCTGGCGGTGATGGTACCGATGGTCCTGGTGCAGCTCTACGGCATCGTGGTCTATCGCTTCGGCATGGGTCCGGAATCCGGCACGCCCGCCGTCGCACTCGCCACGGCCGTGGCCGACACCGGCCCCGCCACCCTGCTTCAGCATCTCATGCGCATTCTGGGCGACCTGCTCGGCATGCTGGGCGACGTGCTGCCGATCATCGCGGTGATCCTGTTCTTCCAGTACGCAGCAATCCGCAAGCCCATCGCCCACCTGCAGAAGGTCACCGGCGGCTTCATCCTCGTCATCGTTGGACTGTACGCCTTCGTGGTCGGGCTCAAGCTCGGACTGTTCCCGATCGGGCGCAGCATGGCGTCCCAGCTCATCGCGCTCGACACCCTGCTCTACGTGTATCTGTTCGCCTTCGCGATCGGCTTCGCCACCACCATGGCCGAGCCCGCGCTGATCGCCATCGGCGAGAAGGCCGAGGAAGCCGGCCAGGGACGTCTGCTCGCCAGCCGCATCCGCATCCTGGTCGCGCTCGGCGTCGCGGTGGGCATCACCGTCGGCGTACATCGCATCATCACCGGCGACTCGATCCACTACTACATCATGGGTGGCTACGCGCTGGTGATTGCGCTGACCTGGTTCGCGCCCAAGTACATCGTACCGCTGGCCTTCGACCTGGGCGGCGTAACCACCTCCGAGGTGACGGTGCCGCTGGTGACGGCGCTCGGCATCGGCCTGGCAACCAACATCGAGGGACGCAACGTGCTGATCGACGGCTTCGGCCTGATCGCGTTCGCGTCGATCTTCCCCATCGTGACCGTCATGCTCTACGCGATCGGGGTGGAGTGGTTGAAGCGAAAAGGAGAGGCAGCATGAAGTTCTCTGTACTGGTAGCGATCCTCGCCGAGGATCTGGAGGAGCAGGCGATCGAGGTCGCGCGCGCGGCCGGCGCAGGCGGCGTGACCATCCTGGGCGGGCGCGGCATCGGCGCGCGGGAGAAGAAGACCTTCTTCGGCCTGACCTACGAGGGTAGCCAGTCGGTGCTCGTGTTCGTGCTCGAGAAGAAGCTCTCGCTGGCCGTGCTCAAGGCGCTTCGCGACGCGCTCGAGCTGCGCGACAACAGCCGGGGAGTGATCTTCACCCTTCCGCTCGAGCATATCGCCGGCATGGACATGAGTCAGATTCACCAATTCGAGGATCGTCTGCGCGACGACATCTAGGAGACATCGACGATGCAACTGGTCAAGGAAATCATGGTGCGCAACGTTGCCACCATTTCGCCCTTCGCGAGCATCCGCGAGGCCATGCAGAAGATGCGCAGCCGCGGCGTCAAGTCGCTGGTGGTCGAACGCCGCGATGCGCACGACGCATTCGGCATCATCACCTACACCAATATCCTCAAGACCATCGTGGCCGAGGAAGGCGACATCGACCTCATCAACGTCTACGACATCTGCGCCAAGCCCGCGCTGACGATCCCGGTCGAGCTGAGCGTCCGCCATGCGGCCCGCATGATGGTGAACATGCGTCTGCGCCGGCTGCTGGTGCTCGACGGCAACGAGCTCGCCGGCATCGTGACCATGAACGACATCGTCACCGACATCCTGAACATGGCCGAAACCGAAACCCCCTGACTGCCTCCTCCGCAGCCCCCAGGAGCGCCGCGAGATGACTGCCCTGCATACCCTGCTCGCCCCGACCGACCTGTCCGCGCTCGCGCGCCACGCCGCCCTGCGCGCAGCGATGATCGCCACCGAAACCGGGGCGCGGCTTTGCCTGCAGCATGTGGTGAACATCAACGCACTCGACAGCCTTCGCCACCTGCTTGACAAGGAGGCGGACGAGATCGAGCGGCGCCTGCTCGACAGCGTGCGCGATGACGTCGAGGCGCTTGCTGCGGACATCGCAGCACGCACAGGCATCCCCCCTGAGGTCCGCCTCAGCAGCGGGCCGATCCTCACAGAAATCGCTGCCCACGCCGACGCCATCGACGCCAGCCTGGTGGTGATGGGCGCGCGCGGTGCAGGTTTCCTGCGCGAGATGCTCATCGGCTCGACAACCGAACGGGTGCTGCGCAAGACCCGCCACCCTTTGCTCGTGGTCAAGCAGAGCCCGCACGAGCCTTATCGGCGCGTGCTTGTCCCGGTGGATTTTTCCGAGCGCTCGGCGGAGGCGATCCGCATCGCCCAGGGCGTGGCGCCAAGCGCCGAGATCTTGCTGCTGCACGCCTTCGATGTGCCGTTCGAGGGCAAGCTGCGCTATGCGGGCGTCGAGGACGCGCAACTCTCGTCCCTGCGCGTGAATGCGAAGCGCGAAGCGGTCGAGCAGCTCAACGCGCTGATCGATGCGGGCGGCTTTCCCACCGACCGCATCCGCCGCCTGGTGCTGCACGGCGACGCCAGCACCTGCATCCTGGAGGAGGAGCAGCAGCAGGACTGCGACCTGATCGTGATGGGCAAGCGCGGGCGTGGCGCGCTCGAGGAGATGTTATTGGGCAGCGTCTCCAAGCACATCCTGCTGCAATCCAGCGCGGACGTGCTGATCACGGACCGCGTCTCCGGCGGCTGAGCGCCGTGGGCCTCCTGCATAAGGGGGCGCAGGAAGCGGGGTCGGTCGGTTCGCCCCCACCCCCCGGCTCAAGCCATCTCGAGGAAATCTCCCCAGGCTTCGATCGGCATCGGCTTGCCGAACAGATAGCCCTGGTAGAACTCGCAGCCGTGCTGGCGCAGGAAGTCGCGCTGGGCTGGCGTTTCCACGCCTTCGGCCACCACTTCCAGCCCCAGGGCGTGGCTCATCGACAGGACGGCGAGTACGATGGCCTCGCTGCCCTCGTCCTGTGCCATGTCGCGAATGAAGGACTGGTCGATCTTCAGCTGGGCGAAGGGCAGACGCTTCAGGTAGGACAGCGAGGAATAGCCGGTGCCGAAGTCGTCCAGCGCGAACTGGATGCCGAGCGAACGCAGCTGGTTCATGCGGATTACCGTCTCATCCAGGTCGGCGAGGATGGCACTCTCGGTGAGCTCCAGCTTGAGCCGGCTGGGGTCGATGCCGGCGCGCATGACGACTTCCCGCACGCTGGCGACGAAGTCGGCCTGGTGGAACTGGCGGGCGCTCACGTTCACGGAGATGCAGAGCGGATGCGTGCGCGCTTCGGACTGCCACACAGCCAGCTGGGCACAGGCGGTGCGCAAGACCCACAGCCCGAGCGGAATGATGTGGCCGGTGTCTTCAGCGAGCGGGATGAACTCTGCGGGCGAAACCATCCCGGCTTCGTCCAGCGGCCAGCGCACCAGCGCCTCTGCACCGACCACCCGCCCGTGACGGTCCACCAGTGGCTGGAAGAACAGGCGGAAAGCCTCCGCAGCAAGGGCCTCATGCAGCCGTGCCTCCATGCGCGCGTGCGCATCCACCACCGCCTGCATTTCCGGGCTGAAAAAGCGCACGGTGTTGCGCCCGTCCTGCTTCGCCCGGTACAGCGCCACCTCGGCCTGCTTGAGCAGGGTGTCCAGCGAACTGTCGCCATCGAAGAACAGGCTGATCCCGATACTCAGCGTTGCAAAGTGGCGCTCGCCTTCATCGTCACCGAGCACGTAGGGCGCCTCGAGCGCCTGCTGCAGCTTGCGCGCGACGTGCTCGGCGTGGGCAAGCGCCTCGGCCTCGGTGCTGCCGATCTGCTCGATCAGCACGGCGAAGTCGTCATCCCCATGGCGGGCGACCGTGTCTTCTTCGCGCACCCCGCCACGTAGACGCGCGGCCACGGTGCGCAGGAGCTGATCGCCGGCAGCGTGACCCAGGGTGTCGTTGAGCTGACGGAAACGATCGATGTCGACCAGCATCAGCATGCCCCAGGCTTCCTTGCGCGAACTGTTTCGAATCGCCTGGGCGATGCGGTCGTGCAGCAACGCCCGGTTGGGCAGCTCCGTGAGGGCATCGTAGTAGGCAAGCCGGTGCAGCAGCGCCTCGGACTGCTTGCGCCGGGTGATGTCCTCCTTGACCGCGACGTAGTGTGTCACGACGCCGGCCGCATCCTTGATCGGCGCGATCGTGGCGAGCTCCAGATAGGTCGATCCGTCCTTGCGCGTATTATGGAACTCGCCGCGCCAGACCTCTCCGCGTCCGAGCGTGGACCACATGTCTTCGTACGTTGCCTTGGGCGTGAGTCCGGTGTTGAGCACGCGCGGATTGCGACCGACGACTTCATCATGTGCATAGCCGGTGGTGCGCCGGAAGGCGTCGTTGACGTAGAGGATCTGTGCATCGGTGTCGGTGATCACGATCGACTCGGGACTCTGCTCGATCACCATCGACAGCCGCCGCAGTTCGCCCTCGCGCTTCTCGATCTCGACGGCCATGCCGTCCACCCCTGCGGACAGTTCGTCGAGTTCGCTGACCCCCGTGTCGTACCCCACACGTGTGCCAGGGCTGCCGCTCGCGATACGGGCGACGGCATCGCGCACTCGCAGCGCCCACACCTCCACCTGACGGTAGATGTAGAAGCGCGCAAGCAGGGCCGAGACGAGGGCCAGACCGGCGATCAGCGACAGATGAAGCTGGAAGCGGTGGTCAACTGCGTCCAGCGAGCGATCCAGCGGCGCGCCGATAGTGAGAAAGCCCGAGTCGGGCGCAAACTCCGGCGTTGCAACGCCATACAGACGGCGTGTGCCGTCGAGCCCGGCAAACTGCGCGATCCCGGTTTCCGTCCGCATGACCTGTGTCATCTGTTCCAGCGCGTCCGCCGGGACGACGTGGTCGCGCCAGCGCGAAACATCGGGGTGATGAGCGAGCACATGCCCGGTCGCGCTGATCACGCTCGCCTCCCACTCTCGCGGCAGATTGAAGCCCTGGATCAGGCGCTCGAACCAGCCCAGCGTGATCGAGGCAAACAGCACCGCACGTACCTCACCCGCCTCGGTGGCGAGCGGATACCCGAACACGAGTCCCGGCTTGCCACTGACGCGCCCGACGATGAACTCCCCGGCGGAGATTCCACGCCCGCCCAGCGCCGCGCGAAACCAGGCCCGATCCGCAACATTGATCGGCGCCGCAGCCGGTTCGGCGCTGCAGAATACGCTGCCATCGGGCCGCACCGCGCCAATGTTGGCGAACCCCTGCACCGAGCCCAGCAACCGGCGCGCAATGCCGGTGCAACGCTCGGGGTCCGCATCGCGCAGATCGTCCGAGCGCGCCATGATCTCCAGAACGAGCACGACCACGCGGTGGGCCGAGCGGATCTCCTGGTTCGCGTCCGCAATCCGGTGCGCAATCTCGGCATGGATGTCGGTGACCGCCTGCCCGCGCCGCTCCTGGTAATCGAGCAGCGCGAACAGCAGGAGCGGGACGACCGCGATCGCGATCGTCAACCACAACCGGAAGCTGAGAGAGTTATGTCGCATCGTTCATGCGGCGCGGAATGCCGGGTTTTCAGCCAATGCAGTACTCGGAAGGGAGCGTGGGCACACTTTGCCCCAATCTGGGGAGTTTGTCTCCTGTCGAGGGCGCTCCCCTGTCAAGAACGTCACGCTGGCACATGCGAATGCGCATGCGGCCAGAAGCGACTCGAAAAATATGACAAAGACCATTTCGGGAAGTTCGCCTTCCCTCCGGTTCCGCCATGACCTTCGACGACCCACCACTCATGCCTTGAGCCGGTAGCCTGTCTTCAGCATCCAGGTCGCCACCGCCACGAACACCGCGAGGAACAGCAGTGCCATCGCCAGGCTCACCCCCACCGCCACATCGGCCGTGCCATAGAAGCTCCAGCGGAAACCGCTCACCAGATACACCACCGGATTGAACAGCGACAGCGTGCGCCAGGCCTCCGGCAGCATGTCGATCGAGTAGAAGCTGCCACCGAGGAAGGTCAGCGGCGTGATGATCAGCAGCGGCACGAGCTGAAGCTTTTCAAAGTTGTCCGCCCAGATCCCGAGGATGAAGCCGAGCAGGCTGAAGCTGAGCGCGGTGAGCAGCAGGAAACCGATCATCCACAGCGGGTGCTCGATGCGCAGCGGCACGAAGAAGGTAGCGGTGGCGAGGATGATGAGGCTGAGCAGGATCGCCTTCGTGGCCGCCGCACCCACATAGCTCAGCACGATCTCGAAGTGCGACACCGGCGCCGACAGGATCTCGTAGATGGTGCGCGAGAACTTGGGAAAGAAGATGCCGAAGGACGCGTTCGACACGCTCTGGGTGAGCAGGTTGAGCATGATCAGGCCGGGTACGATGAAGGCCCCGTAGCTCACCCCTTCCACCTCCGGAATGCGCGCGCCGATCGCCGCGCCGAACACGACGAAGTACAGCGAGGTGGTGATCACCGGGGCCAGCACGCTCTGCAGAAGCGTGCGCTTGGTGCGCGCCATCTCGAAGAAATAGATCGCGCGGACTGCGTGCCAGTTCATCTTGCGCCCTCCTTGGCGGGCGTGCCCGCGGCGTCCTTGTTGCGCGGGTCGCCTGCGCCGCCCGGTTCGCGCTCGCTGACCAGGCTGACGAATATTTCCTCCAGCGAGCGCTGGGTCGTGTGCAGGTCGGCAAAGGCGATGCCGGCAGCGGCGAGATCCTGCAACAGGTCGGCGATCGCCCTCTCGCCAGCCCTCTCGCCGGCCCCCTCGCTGCCCTCACCGCTCTTGCTGCCCTCGCCCCCCCTGGCCATCTCGTACGCGTAAATGAGCGTGCTGCCGCCCTTGCCCAGCGTCAGCCCGTAGTGCGCGAGCGCGGGCGGAACCTCCTGCAGCGGCGCCACCAACTGCAGCGTAAGCTGCTTGCCACCGAGCTTGCGCATCAGCGCGGCCTTGTCCTCGACCAGAATCAGTTCGCCCCGCGCGATCACGCCGATGCGGTCGGCCATCTCCTCGGCCTCCTCGATATAGTGCGTGGTCAGGATCACGGTGACACCGCTGTCGCGCAGCCGGCGCACGAGCTGCCACATATCGCGGCGCAGTTCCACGTCCACGCCGGCGGTGGGCTCGTCGAGGAAGAGGATGCGCGGCTCGTGCGACAGCGCCTTGGCGATCAGCACCCGGCGCTTCATGCCGCCCGAGAGCATCATCAGCCGGGCGTCCTTCTTCGCCCACAGCGACAGATCCTTCAGCAGCTGCTCGAGATAGGCCGGGTCGGGCGGCTTGCCGAACAGCCCGCGCGAGAAGCTGACCGTGTTCCACACCGTCTCGAAGGCATCGGTGGTGAGTTCCTGCGGCACCAGGCCCACCAGCGCACGGGCTGCGCGGTAGTCGCGCACGATGTCGTGGCCGTCGACGCGCACGCTGCCCGCGCTCGGATTAACCAGGCCGCAGACGATGCTGATCAGCGTGGTCTTGCCCGCACCATTGGGGCCGAGCAGCGCAAAGATCTCGCCGCGGCGGATGTCGAGGTCGACACCCTTGAGCGCAGCGAAGCCGGAGGCGTAGGTCTTGGACAGACCGGAGATCGAGATGATGGAAGTCATGGCCCGAAGATAGCAGATCGGCGCAGATGGACGGCAGGCAGCTGCGCGAGCGTGCCGCACAGCCGTCGCATCCGGCGCACCGATCACCGCAGGCGGCCGAGTCGCTCGATCAGGTGGTCGCGCAAGGCGCGCAACGCAAGCAGGCCCGCATCGTTGTCGGGGATGGGCGCAGTCGCCCTGCGGCTCATCAGTTCGTGCGCGAGTTCGTGCACCCGGTCGTGCATCGCCAGTGCCTCGTCGAATGCAGGGTCGTTCCCGTGGCGCAGCCTGCCCTCGTCTTCGAGCCACATCCCGAGCGCACACTGGTCATCGGTCGCGGGCGGCGCAAGCGTCCCGGCCTGCGACAGCAGGTAAGCCTCGATGCGCGCCACCCAGGCGCGATGATGGGCGATCGCGAACATGCGCGGCAGCTCGTCGTACTCGACACGCGGCCGGTCCAGCCAGGACGGACCGGGGCGCCAGCCGCGCACCCAGCCGGGAACATCATCCGCCGCCATGGGACGGGCGATGCCATAGCCCTGCGCGATCTCGCAGCCCAGATCCAGCAGCAGCTCACCATGGAGAACGGTCTCGACCCCCTCGGCGACCGTCTGCCGGCTGAAGGCGCCCGCGAGGCCGATCACCCCCTCGAGAATCGCCAGATCCTCGGGGTCGTCCAGCATGTCGCGCACGAAGCTGCGGTCGATCTTGAGCGTGTTGGCGGGCAGATTCTTCAGATACGTCAGGGAGCAGTACCCGGTGCCGAAATCATCCAGCGCAAAGCGCACCCCCAGGCTCTGGCAGGCGTGCATGATGCTGGACACTTCCGCGATGTCGTCGAGGGCACTGCTCTCGAGCACCTCGAGCTCGATCTGCTCGGGGCGGACGTGGGGATACGCTTCGAAGCGCTGGCGCAGGCCCGCGACGAAATCCGTCTGCTCCAGCTGGCGCGCGCTCACGTTCACACTCACCGAAAGCCGCAGACCTTGCGCCTGCCAGGAGGACACCTGCGCGAATGCGCTGTCGAGCACCCAGGCACCCACGGCGACTGCGAGCGGATGCTCCTCGATCAGCGGCAGGAAGGCGGCCGGCGGCAGCAGACCGCGCTCGGGGTGACGCCAGCGGATCAAGGCCTCGAGACCCAGCACCGCGCCGGAGCGCATGTTCACCTTGGGCTGGTAGAAGAGCACGAACTCGCCCGCCTGAAGCGCCTGGCGGATACGCTCACGCCCCTCGTGGCTGTCACGCACGGCGCGGTCCTGCTCGGCGTCGAACAGATAGTAGCGGTCCTTGCCCTGCAGCTTCGCCTGGTACATGGCCTGATCGGCCTGGCGCAGCAGTTGGTCCGCGTCGACGGGGTCTGCCTGCGGGAAAAAGGTGACCCCCAGGCTGGCGGAGACGCGCAGTTCGCAGTCCTCCTCCACCCAGGGCGTGGACGCGGCCTCGAGCAAACGGTTGAGCAAGGGCACGCACGCCTCGACCGTCGGCATGTCCTGGAGCACGGCGACGAACTCGTCACCACCGAGCCGGGCCAGCGTGTCGCCCTCTCGCAGCACCGCATGCATGCGCTGGGATACGCCCATCAGCAGGCGGTCACCCATGTCGTGCCCGTGCCGGTCATTGACCGCCTTGAAGCCATCCAGGTCGAGATAGACGATGGCCAGCCGGGTGCCGCGCCGCAAGCTCATCACCATGCTCTGGTGCAGCCGGTCGGCGAGCAGGCTGCGATTGGCGAGACCGGTGAGCGCGTCGTAGTGCGCGATGCGCTCGAGTTGCTGCTGGTGCGACTTCTGCGCGGTGATGTCGCTGAACAGGGCCACGTAACACTGGATGCGGCCGTCGTCATCGCGCACGGCGCTGATGGTCAGCAGTTCCGCATACAGGCTGCCATCCTTGCGCCGGTTCCAGATTTCGCCGTGCCAGTGGCCGTGCTCCCGCAGCGCCTGCCACATCTGCGCGTAATGTTCGGGCCGCTGCCGTCCCGACTTCAGCATGCGCGGGTTCTGTCCGAGCAGTTCCTCGCGCGCGTAGCCCGACAAGCGGCAGAAGGCGTCATTGACCTCGAGGATGGTGCCGTCCGCGTCCGTGATCGAAATACCCTCGCGCGCGTAGGTGAACACCATCGCCAACTGGCGCAACTCGGCATTCGAGCGCGTCAGCTCGGCGGTACGCTCGCTCAGGCGGGCCTCCGCCGCTTCGCGCCGCGCCACCTCGGCGGCCAGCGCGGCATTGTCGGCCTCGAGCCGGGAGCGGTGCTGCACAGCGGTCCTGATGTCCGAGCGCAGGCGCTCGGCCCGGCGGCGCTGGCGTAGAAAGGCCAGCCATAGCGCCACGAGCGCCAGCGGGAAAGCCATCATCATGCCGATCACGGCCGTCGAGATCACCTGCCCGCGCGCATCCTCGCGCGCGATCAGGGTAAGCACGGACAGGTCGGTGTGCGGGACCTGCGCACGCACCAGCAACATGTCGGGCGCAAGACCTGGCGTATCCGCAAGCATCGTCGCGGGCACCACCGCGCCGGCTCCGGCGGCGGCGAGCGCCTCTAACGAACCGGGTGACAGCACAAGCGCCGGCGCGGACGAAGCCAGCGGTGCGCCACCAACGCCAAGCACCAGCTCGGCATAGCGCACCGCCTCCTGCTCCGGCCCACGCTTGCCCTCTCGCGCATCGATCAGCAAGGCACCCAGCGTATCGAGACTGCCGACTGCAACCAGGAACGCGCGCGGCGCACCGCGGAACAGCACCGGCGCCACGATCTCGAAACATCGGTTGCCACAGTCCATGCGCAGTCGCGGCCCATCGACGTCCGTGAGTATGGGCGCCCGCTGCGGCGCGCCCCCCGCGGCGGCCAGCACCCGGCCGGAGCCTTCGATCAGGCGCAGGCTGCGAAATACCGGCACGTCACGCAACGTCGCCTCGCGCAGTTGCTCGGCTAGTCGCCGGTCGATCGCATCCAGACTGGCATTCAGGCCATAGCGGGGCGACATGCCGAGGTCGGCGTTGACGAAGTAATCCTCGATCTCCCGCACCGAGGCGATCTGGGCCACGTTGCGGATGCGCTCATCGATGAAGTCGGAGATCACCGCAGCACGCCGCTCGGTGTCGGCCACCAGCCGCCGCTCGGTCACCTCGCGCAGCGCGCTCTGCGACGCCAGCACGTTCCACAGCAGCACCGCCGCATAGGCCACGAACAGGCCGAGGATCAGCAGTGGCGTATGCCTGCAGAGCAGCAGCGCACGCATTCGGCTCATCGACATGCGTCCAGATCCGGCCGTCAACGCGGCACACTCGCGAAGAAGTCGGGGAAATAGCGCCGGATGCCCGGGTAGTATTTGTCCACCAGGGCGTCATACCCGCCACTCGCCTTCAGGGCGGCGAGATAGGCGTTGAAGGCATCGCGCAGCGCCGGTGCATCGGGCGGGAACGCCGCGGCAAGCGCCTGCTCCTCCGAGATCGGCCCCAGTACCTTGATGCGGCCGGCCCACTTGCGCAGATCGAGGATGGCGTCGGGCACGTCGAGCAGCGTGAACTCCGCATCGGCATTGAGCAGCGCCGGCACCATTTCGTTGAGGTTGGTGCTGCGGGTGTAGGCGCGCAGGTCGATACCCACGCCTTCCAGCCCGTAATTGGCCGGATCGAGGCAGGTGCCCTCCATCACCAGCAAACTCTTGCCGGCGATCAGGGCCCGGGTTTCCAGAATGTCGGCGGCGAGATCGTCGCTGCCCGCGATCGGCCTGACCGGGGACTGCGCGCTCGCCACCAGCAGTACCTGCGAGGGAAAGGTGGGCGCAGAGAACAACAGCACCGCGTCGCGCCACGGCAGCACGGTGAAGCCCGCGGCGATCACGTCGCCGCGCACCGGATAAGCCCCTTCCAGCCGCACCGAATCCCCCTCGCGCACAACCTCACGTCCAAGCAGGTCGCGGATGACCGAGTAGAAGTCGGAATACACCAGCGTGTAGCGCACGCCGATGTGCGCCGCGAAGCCCCGCATCAAGTCGACGTCGAAACCGTCGCCGCTGCCGGTGACGAAGTTTGCGTAGCGGATTCCGAGGTGACGAAGCTCGCCGCGCGCACGAATCTCGTCCAGATCCGCAGCCAGGGCGGGCAGCGCCAAGAGATAACCGAGCAGCAGGGGCAAGACACGGCGAAGAAGGCGGATCATGGAGGGGATTCCACGGAGAGGGGGATGAAGGCGCGGCGGCATTTTCGCGGATAACACACTTTCGCGACATGGCCGACTGCTCGGCCGATTGCCCGTATTGGGCGCGCGCCCTCACCCGACGCGGTCGCCCCCTCCGCGCTTGGCTTCGTACAGCACCCGGTCCGCAGCCTTGAGCATGTCCTCGGCGCTGTGCATCGAGGGCTCGATCTCCGCCACCCCGATGCTCACCGCACCGCTCCAGCATTCCTGCCCGAGGGCGTTGATGTGAGGGCGGCGCGAGGCGACGATCTTGCTGGCCACCTGCCGCGCACCGGCGCGGTCGCTGCGCGGACAGATGACCAGAAACTCGTCGCCGCCGAGGCGGCACACGATGTCGCTGGTACGCACGGCGTCGCGCAGTCGCTGACCAAGCGCGCGCAGCACGGCATCGCCCTCGGCATGTCCGTAGGTGTCGTTGACGCCCTTGAAGCGGTCGGCATCCAGCAGCAGCACCGACAGCGGCGTGCCGTCCAGACAGGCCTCTTGCCACAGCGCCTCGAGCGCGGTGACGGCGTGGCGCCGGTTGGGCAGGCCGGTGAGGTCGTCATGGTAGGTCAGCACGTGCAGGCGCTCGTTCGCGCGCGCGAGCTCCGCGGTGCGCTCGGCGACGCGTTGCTCCAGCGTGCGATTGAGCTCGGCGAGCTCGCGGTTACGCTCGGAGACCATCGCCAGCAGCCCGTTCAGGGCACCGAGCAGCGGTTCGGTCGAGGCCTCGCGCTGGCGCTGCTCAAGCTCGGCATCAAAGGCCTCCGGCGCGCTGAGCCCATTCTCCATCAGCCGCAGCTGCCGCGCCATCGACTGATCGACGCCGAGGATGTGGTGAGCAAGCCAGTTGACCAGATAGCCGACCTCCCTCCGCACCGTCTGCTCCCGCTGCGGTCCCTTCGCGTCCTCGGCCGCGCCCATCGCATGAAGCTCGTCGATGAAGCGCTGGTGCTCCCCGCGGTGGAAGTCGACATGGCACGGGTCGATGCCCGCCGCGATGAACATGGCCTCCTCGTCACCGAAGTGCGTTTGGCTGTACTCGATCAGCTCGGCACGGGCCGCATCGATCTGTGCCTGCGAAACCGCTCCCTCCCCCATCAGCAGGCCACCGAGGCGGTTGATCAGGTCGACCAGTCGGCGGTGCTGCCGGTCCACATCGGGAAGGCCGGTCATGAAGGCAGATGACCATGTGAACAATTCGCTCATTCCGAAACTCCTTTGACCCTGACCCTTGGCAAGCCCGGGCGATCTCTTCAAAAACCGCTGCGGGCGAAGTGTTCGATTGCCGGGCCGATCGCATCGAGCGGCAGCACCCTGCCGGCCGCGCCCCGGCGGATGGCCTCCTTGGGCATGCCGAACACCACGCAGCTGGCCTCGTCCTGGGCGATGGTCTGCGCGCCGGCATCGAACATCTCGCGCAGCCCGCGGGCGCCATCGTCGCCCATGCCCGTCATGATGACGCCGAGCGCCCTGCGCCCCGCGTACTTGGCGACGGAGTTGAACAGCACGTCGACCGAGGGGCGGTGGCGGTTGACCGGCGGCCCGTCACGCACCTCGACCACATAGTGCGTACCGCTGCGGCGCACCGACATCTGCCGCCCGCCCGGCGCGATCAACGCACACCCGGGGCGCACGCTCATGCCGTCCTCCGCCTCGAGCACCTCGATCTTGCACAGCTGGTTGAGGCGCTGGGAGAACAGTGCGGTGAACTTTTCTGGCATGTGCTGCACCACGACGATACCCGGCATGGTGAGCGGCAGATTGCGCAGCACGGCCTCCAGCGCCTGCGTGCCGCCGGTTGAGGTGCCGATCGCGATGATGCGGTCGCCGACCTCTGGCCGGGCTTCGCGCGCATGCGCATTTCCAGCCTGCACCGGGTTTGTGCGCGCGGCGGAGGGTCCGTCGGTCGACACCGCCCGAATCGGTCTGTGATCGTCCATCTCCATGCTCAGGCCCGCCGATAAATCGTCGGACGCTCCTGGCGCAGGCCGACGTTGAGGCCGTTCAAGCTCTCCGAGTGGCCGATGAGCAACCAGCCATCGGGGCGCATCTGGCGCGCAACGCGTTCGACGATGCGCTGCTTGGTGGGCGTATCGAAATAGATCAGCACATTGCGCAGGAAGACCACATCGAAATCACCGAGACTCCCGAGGTTCTCGTTCAGATTGACCTGTGCGAAGCGCACCCGCCTGCGCAGGGCGGCGTCAATCTGCAGCGTCTGCTCACCGCCCGTGTTGTCGAGCCGACAGAAACGGCGCAGGTAGTCCTTGGGAATACCGTCGATGCGGTTGGTGGTGTACACGCCGCTGCGGGCCTTCTCGACCACCTGGCGGCTGATGTCGGAAGCGAACACCTCCCACGCCGAAGCCACGCCAAGCCGGTCGGCAAGAACCATGGCAATGCTGTAGGCCTCTTCGCCGGACGAACTCGCCGCACTCCAGATCCGCGGCGGCCTGGCACGCTGCTGAAGCTCAGGCAACACGGTGGCGGTGAGAAAATCGAAGTGCTTGGGCTCGCGGAAGAAATAGGTCTCATGCGTGGTCAGCAGATCCACCATTCGATCGAACTCGTCGGCCGACTTGCGATCGGACACCACCGCGAAATACTCGCCGAAGCTCTTCAGCCCGAGCGCGCGCAGCCTGCGCGCCAGCCGCCCGCTCACCAGGCTCTTCTTCTGCGGCGACAGATCCACGCCAGCGACCCGCCGCATCAGCGTGCGGAACTGCTCGAACTCGTGCTCGGTGATCGAAATTTCCGACATGGATGGCCCTTTCCGACAAGGACTGTAGTGTACGCGCCGGATGGCGGTGCCGGGTGTGCCGTAGTGCGCACGCGGGCGCAACGGAACCGTGCTTGAGTTACCCCAGCGTCGCCGTGGCGAGCTTGGCGCCAAAACCGATGAACACCCCGCCCACCCCTGCGGTCGCCCCGGCCGCGGCACGGCGGTGACGGCGGAACTGCGCCGCGAGACGGGCGCCCGCGAAGATGAGCACCGACAGGTAGAGCAGGCTGCAGATCTGCACGATCACACCCAGGATCACGAAGGACAGCGCCGGGTGTTCGTAAGCGGGGTCTACGAACTGGATGAAGAAGGACACGAAGAACAGGATCGCCTTGGGGTTCATCAGGCTGATCAGCAGCGCGGTGCGGAAGGGGTGCGGGGTGCTGCGCACCGGCGGGTAGTCCGGCTTGCCGTCGCCGACCGCTGCGGCGGTTTCGTCCCCCCGCCGCCAGGTGGCGAGCGCACCGCGCAGCAGACTCAAGCCCACCCAGGCCAGGTAGGCCGCACCGGCGTACTTGATGACCATGAACAGTTCGGGCGTGGCGCGCAACACCGAAGCCATGCCGGTGACCGCCAGCAGCATCAGGAGGGTGTCACCGACGAAGATGCCGGCCGCGCCCCGGTAGCCGGCGCGCACGCCCCAGCGCGAGGCAGCCGCCATCACGTAAAGCGAGTTGGGCCCGGGCAGCAGCACGATGAAGATGGTGCCGAGGACGAAGGTGAAGAGGTCGGTGATGCCGTAGAACATGGCCGGAGCGCTGCACGAAGACGGGTGGGGAGCCACTTTGCCACGCCGCTCATGCGTTCGCCAGTCGTGCACTCGGATGCAGCCAGTTCCGCACTCCTTGTCTGCCGCCCAGCTAAAAGTTTAGATATGATCGACTACTCATTCGGGTATAAAGTATTCTTATACGAGCGCTGCGAAAGTTCGGCATGCCGAAAGAGGCGATTCGCCTCGGTGCGGCCGATAGCGTCGTTCCACTGCACCAGATTCCGGAGATGGTGTTGCGCAAGAGCGCCCAGTAGCGCGTCGCACAGGAAATCCGAACCCGTCTTGCAGCAAGCGCGCGCCGCCCGGCCTTACCCGTCGCTGCGCGCGGCCCGGCTGCTTTGAATCAGGGCCCACAGACTCACCAGCCCCAGCGCACCGACGATAAGCGCTATGCCGGCGAATTCTGCCGCCGTCGGGCGTTCGCCGAGCTCGATCCAGCCCGCCAGCACGCCGACGAGGGGAACCCCCAGCACCGAGAGCCCCGCCATCCCCGCAGACAGGTGCTGGAGGATGTACAGCCACAGCACCCAGGCGAGCCCGGTCGCGAATACGGCGTTAAAGACCAATGCGCCGAAGAAGTACGGCGACGGTTCGATCGGCCGCGAGGGATGCAGCCCCGCGAAGACGCACAGCGCGATCGCGCCGAACAGCATCTGCCACGCAGTGAGCGCGAGCAGATCGAACTTGTGCCTCTGGCGCATGCGCTTGGCGAGCACCGAAGAGGCCGCCCAGATCGCGCCGGCCAGAACGGCCAGCAGATTGCCAAGCACCGAGCCCCCCAGCGACCAGGGTTCGAGCACCAGCACCAGCCCACTGGCTGCCAGCGCGATGCCCAGCCACTGCACGCCGCGCACGCGCTCGCCCAGGGCGAGCCAGGCCATCGGGAGCACCCAGAACGGCATGGTGTAGACGAGCACTGCAGTCTTGCCCGCACCCGCGGTCACCAGCGCCCACTGGATGAGCGCGGTGAAAGCCCCCGTCTGCAGCAGGCCGAGCAACACGACCTCACGCCAGGCCTCGATCGTCATTGGCCGCCGGAGCAGCGCGAGCACCCCGAACAGCGTGAGCGCGCCGAACGCGGCGCGGATGGCAGAGAAATCGAAGGGATCGACGTAGTCGATCACCTGCTTCATGACGACCCAGTTGTATCCCCAGATCAGGGAAAGCGCGACGAGCGCAAGCAAGGCAATGCGGGATGCGCCGGGCGCGGACATCGATCCTCCAGAAGGAAAATGCCGCGACACCCCGGTCGGGCGGCGCGGCGTTTCAGGTGCCGTCGGCTGCGTGCGGATACAGCGCCAGGCAGCGGCAGGCAGCGGCTTCGGACTCGGATTATGCGCCCGCACATGGCAAGATGCGAACCCACGCAGTACAACCGACGCAGCACGTACAGAGCGCCCTCCGTCTCACCCGCGCCCCTGTGCACGAAGCGCCTTCGGGCTGCGAGTGAGCCCCGAAAGAAGGAAGCGCATGCCCAAGTTCGACGCCAACCTGACCCTGCTCTTCAACGATTTACCCTTCCTCGCGCGCTTCGAGGCGGCTGCGGAAGCGGGCTTTCGCGGGGTGGAATTCCAGTTCCCCTACGCCTTCGACCGGAACGAGATCGCCGACCGGCTGCACGCGAACGGCCTGGTGGCGGTGCTGCACAACCTCCCTGCGGGCGACTGGGATGCGGGCGAGCGCGGCATTGCATGCCACCCGGGCCGGGTGGGCGAATTTCAGGACGGCGTCGGGCGCGCGATCGAGTACGCCACGGCGCTCGGTTGCGCACGGCTCAACTGCCTCGCGGGGGTCCCGCCTGCCGATCTGGCCCCGGCTCAGGCGCACGAGATCCTCGTCGCCAACCTGCGCTTCGCCGCACGCGAGCTGAAGGCGGCCGGCATCCGCCTGCTGATCGAACCGATCAACACCTTCGACATCCCCGGCTTCCACCTGCATCACAGCGCGCAAGCCATCGCGCTGATCGATGCAGTGGGCGCGGACAACCTCTTCCTGCAATACGACGTGTATCACATGCAACGCATGGAAGGCGAACTCGCCAACACGATCGCCCGGCACCTGCCGCGCATCGGGCACATCCAGATCGCCGACACGCCAGGCCGGCACGAGCCGGGCAGCGGCGAGATCAACTACCCCTGGCTGTTCGACTTCATCGACCGCATCGGCTACACGGGCTGGATTGGCTGCGAATACCGCCCCGCGGCCGGCACTCGCGAAGGCCTGGCGTGGATGCACTCAGCGACGACCGGCCGGGTCCGGTCCGACTGACCTCCGGCCACGCCATCTCCCCTGGGCTTCAGCCGGCCTTGGGCTGTGCGGGGCCGAACAGGCGGTTGGTGAGCTTGACGTACCACGCCGCCGACTGCACCTGCAGGATGTATGCGAGCGCGATGACCAGCGCGGCGCCCGCGCTTTCGCCACCGAACACGTTCATCGCCAACGCGAGCGCGATCGAGAGATTGCGCATCACCGTGCCGTAGACCAGCGCGATGGCGTCACCACGCGGCAGCAGGGTGCGGGCAACCACCGTGCTGAGCACGTAGTTGATGCCGTACAGGCACAGCAGCGGCACCAGCACGACGACGATCTCTCCGGGCTGGGCGACGAGGTCCTTCGCCTTGAGTGCGAGTGCGACAAATACGATGCCGAGCACGCCGAGCGTGGAGAATGGCGGGAAGCGTGGCCCCCAGGTTTTCTGGTATTCGGCCTGGCCGTGGCGGGCAATGAGCCACTTCTGCGTGAAGTGGCCGGCAACCATGGGCAGGAACACGATGATGATGATCTGCATGAAGATCGCGGCCATGTCGACCGGCACCTCCGCCCCCATCAGCCAGCGCACGTACAGCGGCGTGGCGAGCGAGCCGAGGATGAGGCCGAGCACGGTCATCTTGACCGCAGCACCGAGGTTACCGCCGGCGAAACCGGTCCACGAGATGGTCATGCCGCTCGTAGGCAGCAGCGCGGCCAATAGCAGGCCGAGCGCATAGAAGGGCTGCTCGGGGAAGAAGAGCTTGCCGAGGCCGAAGGCCACGAAGGGGATGATGGCGAAGTTGATCGCCTGCGCGAGCGCCTGCGCCTTGAGGTCGCCGCCCTCGAGCACTTTCTGCAACTTGAGGTTCACCATCATCGGATAAACCATCAGGAAGGTGAGCGGCACGATCAGCGACTTGAGCCACGCCACCGGCGCGACGAGGCCGAAGCCGAAGCCCAGCACCATCGCCACCGGGATGGCGAAGATGAGGTTCTTGTTGATCTTCATGAGGAGCGCGAGCATGGCGGGTCTTCCCTGTTGTCGCTGTTGTGATCCGATGCCGCCATCGTAGCAGCGGGAGAGGCACAAGCAAGCGTGATGCCAGCCTGCCAGCCCCCTTGTCTGGCGCAGACCATGGTCCGCCGCCCCGGGGCACCTTGCGCCAGCAAACTGCCATCTCAGGCACATTGCGGGCAAAACCGCTGCCACTACTGGCAGCAGCCCCGCTCGTCAACACGCGGACGCACTCTGTGTCCCCCGCGCCGTCGTGGACGGAAAAGGGCCCGCACACGGCGGGCCCCTTCACCAGCGACGGCCCAGCCGTCCGTGTTACTTCTTGCCGGCGGCGAGACCGTTCAGGATTTCCTGCTTGGCGTCTTCGACCGTGCCCCAGCCCAGAACCTTGACCCACTTGCCGGGCTCGAGATCCTTGTAGTGCTCGAAGAAGTGCACGGTCTGCTTCATCAGCAGCTCGGGCAGGTCGTCGGTGGTCTGCACCTTGTCGTACAGCGGGGTCAGCTTGGACACCGGCACGGCGACGACCTTGGCGTCTACCCCGCCGTCATCTTCCATCTTGAGCACGCCCACCGGGCGGCAGCGGATGACGACGCCCGGCTGCAGCGGAAAGGGGGTCACGACCAGCACGTCCACCGGGTCGCCGTCGCCGGCGATGGTGTGCGGCACGTAGCCGTAGTTGAGCGGGTAGCGCATCGAGGTGCCCATGAAGCGGTCGACGAAGACGGCGCCGCTGTCCTTGTCCACCTCGAACTTGATCGGATCGCCCTGCGCGGAGATCTCGATGATGACGTTGATGTCGTTCGGCACATCCTTGCCGGCGCTGACCATATCGAAGCCCATGAATCCCTCCCGTGGAAAAATGTGCGCGGATTATAGGGGGAAACCACAATTTCTTGCACTGCGGCATTGCCCCGTCCGCATGAAAACCATCAGGCCGGGGAGTCGAACCCGGCATCCTCGACCGCAGCGCGCAGCGCCTCGACGGAAGTCTGTGCAGGGTCGTGGCGCACGGTGGCAGACGCCGTCCCGAGCGAGACCTGCACGTCCTGCACGCCGGGCAGCGCCTGCAGCACACCGGTCACATTCTTCACGCATCCGCCGCAGCTCATGCCTTCCACCTTGATCGTCACTTCATTCATGTGTTGCTCCTTGTCGATACCAAACGCCGGACGGCGCCCTCAGGTCACGCAGACCACACCACGCCACAGGTCGCCGCCCAGCGTCGGTGCATGATAGAGGCCGAACACCCCGAAACCCAGCACCAGCACGCCGGACGCAATGCGGACCCGGCGGTTGCGGGTGATGTCACGAAAACGTTTGAACAACATGCCTGCCAGCAGCAGATTGGGCAGCGTACCCAGGCCGAAGGCCAGCATCAGCCCTGCCCCGCGCGCACCCGAGCCGGTGACCAGCGCGGTGGCGAGGACGGAGTAGGTCAGCCCGCAAGGCAGAAAGCCCCACAGTAGTCCAAGCGGCAGCGCCTGTCGGATCGAGCGCGCAGGCAGGAAGCGCTGGGTCGCGGGCTGGATGCGCCGCCATAGCACGCCGCCGGCACGCTCGATCGGAGTGAGCAGGCGGGTGAAGCCGGTGAGATAGAGCCCGAGCGCGATCAGCATGAGGTTGGCGAGCACGTACAGCGCCATCTGCACTGGCAGCATGCCGTCGTAGAGCAGGCCGACCGAGCCGAGCAGACCCACTGCCCCGCCGAGCGCAGTGTAGGTGGTGATGCGGCCGATGTTGTACGCCAGGTGCAGCGGCCATTGCGGTTTGCCGCCAGGCGTCTGCACCTGCATGGTCAGTGCACCGACGATGCCGCCACACATGGCCACGCAGTGCGTGCCGCCGAGCAGGCCGATGAGGAAGACTGCGATGTAACCGGTGTCAGGCATGGATGAAAAAGGCCCCGCGGGGAATGCGAGGCCTCATTCTACGCTGCGTTGCCGCAATACTCAGATCACGCGCGAGTAGCGCGCACGCTCGCGGTCGGCGCGCAGGTAACGGTCGAACACCATCGCGATGCCGCGTACCAGCAGGCGCCCGCCGGGCTGCACGCTGATCCAGTCGCCATCGATCTTCACCAGGCCGGCCTTCTCCATCTCCTGCAGGTCGGCGAGTTCTTCGGCGAAATACTCGCGGAAGTTGATCAGATGGGCGATCTCGATCGACTGCATGGACAGCTCGAAGTGGCACATCAGCGCCTGGATGATCGCGCGCCGCAGCAGATCGTCTGCGGTAAGCTCGATGCCGCGCAGCACCGGCAGCTCGTCGCGGTCGAGCGCGTCATAGTACTCGTCCAGGCTCTTCACGTTCTGCGCATACACCGGCCCGATCTTGCCGATCGCCGACACGCCGAAGGCGAGCAGATCGCACTCGGCCTGGGTGGAGTAGCCCTGGAAATTGCGATGCAGACGCCCCTGGCGCTGGGCGACGGTGAGTTCGTCGTCCGGCTTGGCGAAATGGTCCATGCCGATGTACACGTAGCCCGCCTCGGTGAGGCGGCGGATGCCCAGCTGCAGCAACTGCAGCTTGGTATCCGCGGTGGGCATGTCGCCGCTGTTGATGCGGCGCTGGGGCTTGAAGAGGCCCGGCAAGTGCGCATAGCTGTACAGCGAGATGCGGTCGGGCGAGATCTCGAGCACCTGCTCCAGCGTGCGGTTGAAGCTGATCACGTTCTGCTTGGGCAGGCCGTAGATGAGATCCATGCTCACCGACTTGAAACCGGTGGCGCGCGCCGCGTCGATGACGAGCTTCGTCTCGTCGTAGCTCTGGATGCGGTTGACCGCCGCCTGCACGTCCTCGGCGAAGTCCTGCACGCCCACGCTCATGCGGTTGAAACCGAGGTCGGCGAGCAGCTTCACCGTCTCGAAGTCGACCTTGCGCGGGTCGACCTCGATGGAATACTCGCCATTGGGCACCAGCGTGAAGTGCTCGCGCACCGCCGCCATGAGCTCTCGCAACTCGTCGTGGGACAGGAAGGTCGGCGTGCCCCCCCCCAGGTGCAGCTGGGTGACCTGCCGGCTGCCGGTCAGGCCGGCGGCCTGCATCTCGATCTCTTTCGCCAGATATTTCAGATACTTGGCAGAGCGCCCATGATCCTTGGTGATGATCTTGTTGCAGGCGCAGTAATAGCAGATCGTGTTACAGAAGGGGATGTGGAAGTATAATGAAAGCGGTTTGCTTACGCCGCCCACGCCCCTCTTGGCGAGCCAGGTCTTGAGCGCATCCGCATTGAAGGCCTCGACGAAGCGGTCCGCCGTGGGGTAAGAGGTGTATCGCGGTCCGTTGATGTCGAAGCGACGAATCAGTTGCGGATCGAAGATGAGTTCGTTCTGACTTTTCATGATCTTGCTGCTGAGGTGTGTGCCAAACAATGGCAGATCACCGGAATCTTTAGGTTGACGTGGGTCAACGGGCATGTTTTAGACGCCTATTAAACCCTCACCGGGGTCTTTTTTCTGGGAAGCGGGATTATCGTGCAGATGAGGGCTACCGTGCCAATCACCGTGAGCGGGCTGAAAGTGGCCTGCTCGCAATGCAACCTCGTCGAACTGTGCCTGCCCTTCGGCATGTCGGACAGCGAACTGAGCCGGCTCGACGATCTGGTGGGTGCGCGCCGCAAGGTGAAGCGCCAGCATTGCCTCTATCGGGCCGGCGATCCCTTCGAGGCCATCTACGCGATCCGCGCCGGCTCGTTCAAGACCGATGTGCTGCTCGAGGACGGCCGCGAGCAGGTGACCGGATTCCAGATGACGGGCGAAATCCTCGGCCTGGACGGCATCAGCACCGAAGCCCACTCCTGCAACGCAATCGCGCTCGAGGACAGCGAGGTGTGCGTGATCGCCTACGACAAGCTCGAGCAGATGTCGCACGAGATCGAGGGGCTGCAGTTGCAGTTCCACAAGGTCATGAGCCGGGAGATCGTGCGCGACCACGGCGTGATGATGCTGCTTGGCTCGATGCGCGCAGAGGAGCGCCTGGCTGCCTTCCTGCTCAACATGTCGCAGCGCTTCAACGCGCGCGGCTTCTCGCCGCAGGACTTCAACCTGCGCATGACGCGCGAAGAGATCGGCTCCTACCTGGGGCTCAAGCTCGAAACCGTGTCGCGGGCCTTCTCGCGCTTCCAGGAAGACGGGCTGATCTCGGTGCAGCAGAAGCATGTGAAGCTGCTCGACCCTGCCGGGCTGAAGAAGCTCATCCAGCACCAGCAGGGCGTGCGCTGAGCGCTCGCGTACGCGTTCAGGCAAGGTAGCCGGCGGCCTGCTTGGTCAGCGCCACCGAGACGATCCACAGGTAGACCAGCAGCGCGGCCACGAAGGCGCCGACGCGAATACCCTGCGTGCGTCCGCGCTTGAGCGCCACCGTGCCGAGGAGGATGTAGACGATCAGACCAAGGATCTTCGCCGTGGCCCAGCCCGCCACGAAGGGATACTGCTGGATCAGCACGGTCAGGGTGATCGCCGACAACAGCAGTGTCGTATCCACCAGATGCGGCAGAATCCTGGTGAGGCGATGCTGCAGCAATGGATTTCCGGTCATCATCCATAGCCCCCGCAGCAGGAACCCCGCCGCGCTCAGTACCACGCAGGTGATGTGCAGATTCTTGATCGCGTAATAGAACATCCCTTCTCCCTTTGCTAACCGGCCAGAGAGCCGGAATGTGCTGCCGCGAGCCCCCGGGCACAGCGGCTCGATTAGAATTGCGACCCCACCGGAGAGTTCCGAGATGCCTCATTCCCACATACAACTCGACATCCCCGCCCTGCTGGGCCGCATCCCCCTGTTCGGCGAACTCTCGGAGGCCGACATCCAGCTCGTGGCGCGTTTCACCCGCGAGCGCCAGGTGGCACGCGGCGAAGTGCTGTTCCAGCGCGGGGATCAACCGCACGGCTTTTACTTCGTCGTCTCCGGTCAGGTCAAGCTTGCGTTCTCATCCTCGCAGGGCACCGAGAAGGTGGTGGAGATCATCGGCCCGATGCAGAGCTTCGGTGAGGCGGTGATGTTCATGGACCACCCCTACCCCGTGTTTGCCGAGGCACTCACCGACACCGTGCTGATCCACGTCGGCCAGCAGGTGGTGACCGAGCTCATCGACCAGGATTCGACCTTCGCCCACAAACTGCTCGCCGGCATGGCGATCCGCCTGCATGGGCTGATTCAGGACGTAGAAACCTACTCGCTGCGCTCGAGCACGCAGCGCGTGATCGGCTATCTTCTCCAGGTGGCCGACAGCGACACGCCCTGCGAGATCGCGCTGCCCACCAGCAAGCAGGTGATCGCCTCGCGCCTGAATCTGACGCCGGAAACCCTGTCACGCATCTTCCACGACCTGAGCGATGCCCGCCTGATCAGCGTGCAGGGCAAGCGCATCACCCTGCACGACCCGGCCCGGCTGTCTCGCTACGGCGCCTGAACTTCAACGCTCCAGCACGTATTCTCCCGGCGCGTCGGCCAGCGCAGGGAACGCCGCATTCGCGGCCGCTCTTGCTGGCACCTGCTCGCCGGCGCGCGGCTTGAGCCAGGCCATCCAGTCCGGCCACCAGCTTCCCTCGCAGGCCTGCGCGCCCTGGCGCCAGCGCTCGGGCGTATCCCCGGGCTGCGTTTCGCCCACCCAGTAGCGCCGCTTGGGCGGGTCGACCACCGGATTGACGATACCCAGGATGTGCCCCGAGCTCGATTGCACGAAGCGCACCGGCACGCTCACATGATCGACGATGCGGAAGGTCTGCCGCCACGGCGCGATATGGTCGTCCTCGCAGCTCACGGCATAGAGGGGCTGGCGGATACGCCCGAGATCCAGCGCTTCCCCGGCGACGACCAGGGCATCGGGCTGGATGAGACGGTTACGCAGATAAAGCTCCTCCAGATACCAGGCGTGCATGCGGTAAGGCATGCGGGTCGCATCCATGTTCCAGTACAGCACATCGAAGGCCGGTGGTTTCTCTCCGTACAGCCAGCCACGCACCACGTAATGCCAGATCAGGCTGTTGGAGCGCAGGAGGCGGAAGGAGGCGGCCATGGACTTGCCGTCCAGGTAGCCCTTGCGCGCCATCTGGCTGATCAGGTAGTGGATGCTGCCTTCGTCGATGAAGACCTCGATATCGCCCGGCTTGTGGAAATCGACCAGGGTGGTGAAGAGCGTCCAGTCCGCCACCGGCACCTCGCCCTCCGGGTAGTGCCGGTTAGCCCAGGCCATGTACATCGCAAGCGCCGTGCCGCCGATGCAGTAGCCCGCTGCATGCACCTTCGCCGCACCGGTGAACTCACGCGCCACGCGCACAATGGTATCGACCCCCTCCCGCAGGTAGTCGTCGAAACCGGTGTCGCGCATCGACGCGTCGGGGTTCTTCCAGCTTGTGATGAACACGTCCAGCCCCTGGTCGAGCAGATAGCGGATCATGCTCTTCCGCGGCTGCAGATCGAGGACGTAGAACTTGTTGATCCAGGGCGTGATGATGACCAGCGGCTCGGCACACACTTTCTTCTGCACCGGTGCGTAATGGATCACCTCCAGCAGGCGATTGCGGAACACCACCGCACCCGGCGTGGTGGCAAGGTTCTCACCGACCCGGAAATCGTCCGGGTTGGTCATGCGTACCTCGCCCGCCTGCACGTCCTCGAGATAGTTCGAGAAGCCGTCGATGAGGCTTTGCCCACGCGTATCGATCGCACGCTGCAAAGCAACCGGATTGGTCCACAGGAAGTTGGTGGGCGCCACCGCGTTGAGCCATTTCCGCCACCAGAACGCCGCGCGCCTGCGTTCCTTGCTCGACAGGCCGGGCGTCTCGTAGAGCATGTCCTGAGTGTGGCGGGTGAAGGCCAGGTACCATTCCTTGATCAGATCCCAGGTCGGGCGCTCGGTCCACACCGGATCGGCGAAACGGGCATCGTCGACGTTGGGTTCGATCGGGTCGGGGCTGGGCAGCCCATGCATCCGTGCCCAGGAGTGCCATTGCAGCGCCCACAGATCCGAGGACAGACTGAGCATGTGCTCGCCCAGTTCCTGCGGGTGGGACAGCCAGGCCAGCTGCGCATGCAGGATGGGCGCGCCAACACCGAGCGGGTCGAAGGCGTCTTCCATCTGCTCATGGAAGCGATGAAGCAAGGCAGCCGCCGACGCGGCGCCGTGATTGGCCGTACCGTTGCGCAGGCGTGCGCCGTTGCGGGGGCTGCTGCCGTTTGCGTTCGCCATCGTCGTCTGCCTCTGCATTTCGTTCAATCCAATGTGTAGGGCGTCTGCGGCTCGGCCACCGCCACCTCAGGCCAGCCGAACTCGCCCTCGATGGCTTCCGCGAAAGCCGCCGAGGCCGCAGCCTCGCCGTGCACGATGAAGGTTCTGCGCGGCGGACGTTCGAAACCGCGCAACCAGTGCAGCAACGCCGGCTGGTCGGCATGGGCCGAAAGCCCGCCGATCGTATGGATGCGAGCACGCACCGGAATGCGCTCGCGGAACAACGTCACCTGTCGGGCCCCATCGACCAGCCGCCGCCCCAGCGTGCCCGCCGCCTGAAAGCCGGCGATCACGATCGCGCATTCTCGCCGCCCGATGTTGTGCCGCAGGTGATGCTTGACGCGCCCAGCGTCGCACATTCCGCTTGCCGAGACGATAACGAGTCCGCCCTGTACCGCATTGAGCGCCATCGACTCCTCCGCGTCCTGGACGAAGCGCAGGTGGAATCGGTCTGCATGATGCTGAACCCACGCGTAGAGCTCGCGCGTTTCGTCGTCCCACAGGTTGTCATGACGGACGGTGAGTTCGGTCACCATCGAGGCCATGGGCGAGTCGACGACCACGTCGAGGCGAGGCACGCGCCCGGAGCGCACGAGGTCGGCGAGCACGAACAGGATCTCCTGCGTGCGCCCCACCGCGAATGCGGGAATGATCACATTGCCGCCATCGACTTCGAGCGTCCGGTGCAGCACCTGGGCGAGTTCATCCAGCGTCGACTGGAAAGGACGGTGCGCTCGGTTGCCGTAAGTGGACTCGATGCAGAGATAGTCCGCGGCCCGAATTCGCGCCGGATCCTGCAACACCGGGCGCATCGGCTGGCCGAGGTCGCCCGAGGCAACCAGGCGCCGGGCGTGGCCCTTCTCCTCGATGTCGATCTCGATGATCGCCGAGCCGAGGATATGCCCGGCGTCGCGGAACCAGCAACGGACCCCCTTGCCGGGGACGACGGGCTCGCCGTAGTCGACCGCATGCAGACGGCGCAGGCTCGCCCGCGCCTGTTCCACCGTGTAGAGCGGCCCCTGCTCGGCGCCACGCCGTGCCTTGCGCGAGCGCGCATTGCGCAAGGCCCACTCGGCTTCCTTCTCCTGTATGTGGGCAGAGTCGAGAAGCATCACGCCGAGCAGGTCAACCGTCGCCGCGGTCGCATGAAACCGCCCCTTGAACCCCAGCGAAACCAGCCGGGGGACGAGACCGGTATGGTCGAGGTGAGCGTGCGTGAGCAGCACGAAGTCGATCTGCGAAAGATCGAAGTCCAACGCCTCGCGGTTCTTGCGATCGGCCTCACGCCCGCCCTGAAACAAGCCGCAATCGACAAGGAAGCTCCCGCCCGCATGATCGACCCGGAGGCACGACCCGGTCACCTCGCCTGCCGCACCATAAAAAGTCAGCTTCATGGAACACCTCCATCTGCCTACACTGTGCCCCGCAGGATTGCACGCCGGTTTGATCACGATCAATCGGTATGGATACCGAGTCGTCGCTATAATCGACGCGTAACGCTCAACAAGGAGTCCCCGTAATGTTCCAGCACATCCTCGTCCCGACCGATGGCTCGGCGCTGTCCGAAAGCACCGTCGCCCGCGCAGTATCCTTCGCCAAGGAAGCCGGCGCACGCATCACGTTCTTCTACGCACAGCCCGATTTCCCGATGCCGATCTACGGCGAAGGTGCACTGATCGACCCCACCACGCCGGAGCAGTTCGCGAAGTCCGCGGCAGCGGAGGCCGAATCGATTCTCGCCAAGGCGAAGAGTGTGGCCGATGCCTCCGGTGTCGCTGCCGGAACCGACACCGCCGTGAACGAAGTCCCGTACGAAGCGATCATCGATGCCGCTGACCGCCATGGCTGCGACCTGATCTTCATGGCCTCGCACGGCCGCCGCGGGATCGCAGGGCTGCTGCTGGGCAGCGAAACGCAGAAGGTGCTCACGCACAGCAAGACCCCCGTGCTCGTGTACCGCTGAACACTGCGCTGTCCACGCCCCATAAGCAGAACGGCCCGCATCGCGGGCCGTTCTGCTTATGGGGCGTGGCAAGTCTAGCCACCGCGCTCCAGCCGGGTTTTCTGCTCGTCCTCCGCCATATGACGCTTGGCGAAGCGGTACAGGTAAAGGGCCATACCGAGAATGAAGACGATGGTGAACAGGCTCAGCAAGCCAATATCGCTCGTCAGCAACAACTCCCATGCCATGATGTGACTCCTCTGCAGTCAGTGGGTAAATCAGACGTTCGGATCAATAAGGATCTCCGTCTCTGCAGGGAGGTATGCGGACCCGTCCATTCTCCAGCTTCGGGTCTCATCTTCTATGACAAACAGCCAGCGCCCGGTCGATAGCGGTGCCAGCCGGGCCTCGTAGGCCCCATCGGCGCGCTCGGCAATGACGACCTGATCGAGCCCGCCGCGTGTGGGGTGTGCAACAGTCACCAGCAAGCGCTGGGGCAGGCTCGCTGCATCGCGCGCACCGAGCTCGACCCGGATCGAACTGCTCCGCACCTTGAGCGCCGCCCGCATGCCCAGTTCACGCGCATGTTCGACGCGTCCGATCGTCTGAACGATCGCGCGACCTTCCTTGTAGTAATCATCCACCACCATGCCGTCAAAGGTCCTGGCGGCGATCACCAAGGTGGCAATCCCCGCCACCACAGCGATGGCGGGAAACATGATCAGGAACCAGGGCCAGCCCTGACGATACCAGGGCTGGACGGGATGCTCGGTCGATTGGTGAGTGGACATGTCAGCGCGGAATCAGGAAGGTGGTCTGTTCCTTCAGGGTCAGCGAAGGATCATCCTCGGCAGTGACCTGGAAGTGAATCGTGTTGGCACCGGGCTGCCCCTGGTCGTAGGGCACCAGCACCTGCATTGTCACCGACTGCGCCGCGGCGGGCGCGACCTGGATCTGTTCGCTGCCGCCCAGACGGATACCCGGCAGGCCCGACACCTCGAGACGGAAGCTGCGCGCCGCTTCGGTCATGTTCATGACCTGCAACTGATAGACGTTCTCGATCATTCCGCCTTCAACCTCACGCCCAAGCGACGAGCGGTCGCGCAGGACATCCATGCGTAGCGGCTCCCTCGCTGCAAGCCCCCACACGAAGGCAAGGCAAATCAGAATCAGGATGCCGCCGTAGATGAGGGTACGGGGACGCAGCACATGCGCGATGATCTCCTTGCGGCCCCAGCGGTTCTTCATCGCATTCTCGGTGGAGTAACGGATGAGGCCGCGCGGATAGTTCATCTTGTCCATGACCTGGTCGCACGCATCGATACATGCGGCACAGCCGATGCACTCGTACTGCAGCCCATCACGGATGTCGATCCCGGTCGGGCACACCTGCACGCAGATGCCGCAATCGATGCAGTCTCCCTTGGCGACGGCACGCGGGTCGATGCCCTTCTTCCGCGTGCCGCGCGGCTCGCCGCGCGCCTCGTCATAGGTGATGACCAGGGTGTCCGGATCGAACATCACCGCCTGGAAACGCGCGTACGGGCACATGTACTTGCACACCTGCTCGCGCATGACACCGGCGAAGAGGTAGGTGAAGCCACCGTAGAACAGGATCCAGAACGTTTCCCACGGCCCGAAATTGAAAGACGTCACGGACGCGAGCAGTTCGCTCAACGGAGAGAAATAGGCAACGAAGGTAAACCCGGTCCACAAGGACACCAGGATCCAGACCAGGTACTTCGCACCGCGTCGCAGCGCCTTCCCGGCGCTCATCGGCGCCTGGTCCAGCTTCTGACGGCGGACGTGGTCGCCTTCGATCTTCTGCTCGATCCACATGAAGATCTCGGTATAGACCGTCTGCGGACAGGCGTAGCCGCACCACAGGCGGCCGGCGATCGCGGTGAAGAAGAACAGCGCGTAGGCCGAGATGATGAGCAGTATGGCGAGGAAGAACACGTCCTGCGGCCAGAACACCCAGCCGAAGATGTAGAACTTGCGCTCGGTGAGATGGAGCAGGACGGCCTGGCGGTCGTTCCAACTCAGCCAGGGCAGGCCGTAGAAGATGATCTGCGTGATCCACACCAGCGCCCAGCGCCAGTTGGCGAAAATGCCGGTCACGGAACGGACGAAGAGCTTCTTGCGGGCAGCGTAAAGCGTGTCCTGGGAAGAGTCTGCTTGCTGCGTCTTGCGCGGTTCAGGGGATGGGCTGTGCATGGCCTTTGTACCAGTGTTTTTTGTTCTTTTTATTGTTATGGAAACCCCGGGAGGACCCCCTCCTCCCGGGGCTGGACTACACCCTGCTTGAAACGATCACTTCTTGTTCAGGCTCAGCACGTAGGCCGTGAGAATATGAACCTTGTCCTCGCCGAGGAAATCACCGAAAGCCGGCATCTTGTTGTTGCGGCCATGGGTGATGGTCTCGATGATCGTCGACTCGGTCGAGCCATAGAGCCAGTTGTTGTCGGTCAGGTTGGGCGCGCCGAGCATCGGGTTGCCCTTGGCATCCGCACCGTGGCATGCGATGCAGTTGGTGTCGAACAGATCCTTGCCACGCTGAGCGCGCAGCGAATCGTGCGCCAGCCCGTTCATGGAACGGACGTAGTTGGCAACGTCCTTCACACCGTCCGAACCCAGCACCGCGCCGAACGGCGTCATGATGCCGTTGCGGCCGTTGGTGATGGTCTCGCGGATGTTGTCCGGCTCGCCGCCCCACAGCCACGCGCCGTCGGTCAGGTTCGGGAAGCTCTTGGCACCCTGTGCCGCGGCACCGTGGCACTGCTGGCAGTAGGTCAGGAACAGGCGCTGCCCCATCGCCACGGCTTCGGGCTCGGCCGCCACCGCCATCACGTCCATCTCGCGATACTTCGCGAACACAGGGCCGAAGCGCTCTTCGCCCGCCCGCATTTCGGCGTCGTACTGCGCCCACTGCCCGCGGTGCTGGTTGAAGGAGCCGAAGCCCGGGTAGATCGCGAGATAGCCGATGCCGAAGAAGATGGTGATCCAGAACAGATACATCCACCAGCGCGGCAGCGGGTTGTTGTACTCCGCCAGCGACTCATCCCACACGTGACCGTGCAACTCGACCGGCCCCTTCTCGCGCCGGGTCATGTTCGACACGAGCACGAACACACAGAACAGGATGGAGAGGGCCACGAGGACCATCACATACATGTTCCAGAAACCGCTGATAAAGTCAGCCATTTTTCTTTTCCTCTTGGTCTTGCCGGCCGCCCCGGGCCGGCAGGTCGTCATCGCTCAGAGGCAGGCGCGCCGCAGCGTCGAACCCCGGTTTGGCATGCTTGCTGTAAGCCCAGGCGACGATGGCCAGGAAGCACAGCAGCCCCAGAACGGTGAGCAAGCTCCGGATGTCGTTGATATCCACGGCGCACGCCCTCCTTATCGAAAGTGGGAAATCGCGGTACCGAGGCCCTGCAGGTAGGCCACGATGGCGTCGAGTTCGGTCTTGCCCTCGAGTGCAGCAGGTGCCGCGGCGATCTCTTCGTCGCTGTACTTGTGCAGACCCACCTTGTTGAGCGCACGCATGCGGTCCTGGATGTCGTCGCCCTGGATCGGACGATCCAGCCAGGGGAAGGCCGGCATGTTCGACTCGGGCACCACGTCACGCGGGTTGAGCAGGTGAACACGCTGCCACTCGTCCGAGTAGCGACCGCCCACACGCGCCAGATCCGGACCGGTGCGCTTGGAGCCCCACTGGAACGGGTGGTCGTAGATGAACTCGCCCGCCACCGAGTAGTGGCCGTACCGCTCGGTCTCGGCGCGGAACGGACGGATCATCTGCGAGTGGCAGTTGTAGCAGCCTTCGCGCACATAGATGTCGCGGCCAACGAGGCGAACCGGATCGTACGGCTTGACGTCGAGTGCATTGCCCTTCTGATCGATCGCGGTAGTGGTCGAGTGCTGGAAGAACAGCGGCACGATCTCCACCAGACCGCCCACGCTGACGGTAAGCAGCGTGAACACGATCATGAGGAATACGTTGCGTTCGATCTTTTCGTGTTTGGATTGAGCCATGTTGTTGTTCTCCGATCAGGCGTGGGCAGCCGCAGGCGCGAGCACCGGGGCGTCATAGGCCTTTTGGCCGGCGATGGTCTTCACCATGTTGTAGAACATGATCAGCATGCCGCCGAGGAACATCGCACCACCGATGAAGCGGATGGTCCAGAACGGGTAGCTGGCCTTGACCGATTCCACGAAGGAATACGTAAGCGTGCCGTCCGCATTGGTCGCGCGCCACATCAGCCCCTGCATCACGCCCGAGATCCACATCGACGCGATGTAGAGCACGATACCGATGGTCGCGATCCAGAAGTGGGCATTGATCAGCTTGACGCTGTACATCTCGCTCTTGCCGTACAGGCGCGGCAGCAGGAAGTACACCGAGCCGATGGAGATCATCGCGACCCAGCCGAGCGCACCGGAGTGCACGTGGCCGACGGTCCAGTCGGTGTAGTGCGACAGCGCGTTGACCGTCTTGATCGACATCATCGGGCCTTCGAAGGTCGACATGCCGTAGAAGGACAGCGAGGTGACCAGGAACTTCAGGATCGGGTCCGTGCGCAGTTTGTGCCAGGCACCCGACAGGGTCATGATGCCGTTGATCATGCCACCCCAGGACGGCGCGAGCAGGATCAGCGAGAACACCATGCCGACGGACTGGGTCCAGTCAGGCAGCGCGGTGTAGTGCAGATGGTGCGGACCGGCCCACATGTAGGTGAAGATCAGCGCCCAGAAGTGCACCACCGACAGACGGTAGGAATACACCGGACGGTCGGCCTGCTTCGGCACGAAGTAATACATCATGCCGAGGAAGCCTGCGGTCAGGAAGAAACCGACCGCGTTGTGGCCGTACCACCATTGGACCATCGCGTCCTGCACGCCCGCATAGGCCGAGTAGGACTTCATGCTGAAGAGCGAGACAGGGATCGCTGCACTATTGACGATGTGCAACAACGCCACGGTAAGGATGAAAGCGCCGAAGAACCAGTTCGCCACATAAATGTGCGAAACCTTGCGCTTGGCGATGGTGCCGAAGAAAACCACGGCATAGGACACCCAGACAATCGCGATCAGGATGTCGATCGGCCACTCGAGCTCGGCATATTCCTTGGAGGACGTATAGCCCAGGGGCAGCGTGATCGCAGCGAGCACGATCACCAGTTGCCAGCCCCAGAAGGTAAACGCCGCCAGACCGGGAGAGAACAACGTGGTGTGACAGGTGCGCTGCACGACATAGTACGACGTCGCAAACAGCGCCGAACCACCGAACGCGAAGATCACCGCGTTGGTGTGCAGCGGACGGAGCCTGCCGAAATGCAGGAATTCGTGCACGTTCAGTTCTGGCCACACGAGCTGTGCTGCGGCGATGACGCCGACCAGCATGCCCACGATGCCCCACACCACCGTCATGATGGCGAACTGGCGCACGACTTTGTAGTTATAAGTCGCTTGCGATTGCATGTGAGTCACCTCTTCGTTTTAAAAACCGACCCCGGCGCGGCAGCTCCCGACGCCGCGCTTCTTGCCCAGCCGAATCAGCCTAACTTCAGCATGATCGGGCCATTTGACATAGATCAACATTGTATTTCAGGCGAGCCAGGTGAGGAAGAGAAACTTGGACCTAGACCAACTCCAAAGCCAGGTGCAAGCGTGTCCGGACACCCCACCCGGACCCCAAAAAAAAGGGTGCGCATTCACGCACCCCCAACCCCAACAGAGAGACAAAAAACCCGGGTGTTGCGGCCTTCACAGCCTTTGCCGCAAAACTCACCATGGGTCGTATTGTGCCGCGGACCCAAAACCCGATGTTGACCTAGATCAACATTTATCAGCCCCTACCCCCGGTTGTCGTGCTGTTTCTCTCCATCCTCCGGCAGCTCATGCCGGCTATCGACGGGGGCTTTCTCATCCACCGGCGCTTCATCGCGATCATCCATCAGCAAACGGTAGGCCGGCCCCTCCAGGTCGTCATACTGACCGCTGCGCAGGGACCACCAGAACAGCACGCCAATGACGAACACCAGCACGACCGAGAGGGGAATCAGGAGATAGAGGCTTTCCATGCTGTTTTCCTCGCACACTCAACGCGCGGCCGGCACACGCTGCAGGCGCATGGCGTTGAGCACCACCAGCAGCGAACTCGCCGCCATGCCGATGCCTGCCATCCAGGGCGTCACCAGGCCGGCCATGGCCAGCGGCACCGAGGTGAAGTTGTACGCGAACGACCACCACAGGTTCTGCCGGATGATCCGCAAAGTCTTGCGCGAGAGGTCGATGCTGCGGCCGAGGCTGGACAGGTTTTCGCTGAGCAGCACGATGTCGGCCTGGTTGCGCGCAAGGTCGGTGCCGCCACCCATCGCGATGGACACATGCGCCTGCGCCAGCACCGGCGCATCGTTTACCCCATCCCCCACCATCGCCACGATTGCGTTGCGATCCTTCTGCATTGCCGCGATGGCCTCCTGCTTGCCCTGCGGACTGAGCCCCCCGCGCGCATCCTCGATGCCGAGTTGCCGCGCCATGTCGGCAACGACCGTCTCCGCATCACCGGAGAGCATGCTAGTGTGCATGCGCTCCCCGCCAAGTCGGCGCATCAGCAGCGGGGCCTCGTCGCGCACCTGGTCTGCGAGGCGGAAGGCACCCAGCCAAGCCGATGCGGTACCAAGCGCCACCACCGTTCCGCCCCGCACAGCGAACGCATCCAGCGCCCCGGGCAACTCGAGCCCCGTGGACCGGGCCACATAGTCTGGACGACCGATCCACATCTTCTCACCGGCCACGGTGCCGACCATACCCTGACCGGTTTCGGCGCGCACATCCACCGCCACCGGCAGGCGGTCACCTTCGACCGCCTCGCGCAAGCCAGCCGCTACCGGATGCTCGGAGCCTTGCTCCAGCGCCGCCGCAAGCACCAGCACTGCACGGCCTTCGTGTGCCCCGAGCGGCAGCACCTCCTCCAGGCGCATGCGGCCGTGGGTGAGCGTACCGGTCTTGTCGAACACAAAGTGATTGGCCTTCGCCAGGGTTTCGATCGCATGTCCCCGCGTGACCAGCACGCCCAGGCGCGCCATGGCATCGGTCGCGACCGTGAGCGCAGTCGGTGTCGCCAGCGACAGCGCGCACGGACACGCCACGACCAGCACGGAGACGAAGATCCACAGAGCCCGATCCGGGTCGACCATGTACCAGGCCACGCCGGTCCCGCTCGCCAGCACCAGCAGGGTGACGATGAACCAGGCGGCTACATGATCCGACAGCGTGGCTATGCGCGGCTTGTCGCTGGCCGCGCGCTCCATGAGCCTGCGAATGGCCGCAAGCCGCGTCGCATCGCCCACCTGCTCCACCCGCAGCAGCAGCGGCGAGGAAACGTTGATGCTGCCTCCGGTCAGCCGGTCGCCCGGACGCTTGGGGACCGGCATGCTCTCGCCGGTGAGCAGGGCTTCATTCGCCTCACCCTCACCCTCGAGCACCACCCCATCGACCGGGAACACCTCTCCCGGGCGCACCCGCAGCACGTCACCGGGCACCAACTGCGAAGTCGGCACTCTCTCGCCCACTGCGCTGGCGGGCCAGCCCTCGACGCGCTCGGCGAAGGAAGGCAGCGCCTTGCCGAGCTCCTCCACGCCGCGCATCGCGCGCTGGCGGGCCACCATCTCGAGGTAGCGCCCACCGAGCAGGAAGAACACGAACATGGTCACCGAGTCGAAGTACACCTCCGGCCCGTCGGTCAGCGTCGCCCAAAGGCTGGCGAGGAAGGCGCTGCCGACCCCGACCGCCACCGGAACATCCATCCCCAGCCGGCGCAGGCGCACATCTCGCCACGCACGCTGGAAGAAGGGCGCTGCCGAATACAGCACCACCGGAAGGGTCAGGAGCAAACTCGCCCAGCGCAGCAACAGCTCGATGTCCCAGCTCATGTCGCCCTCGCCCGCCACATAGACGGGGAAGGCGTACATCATGACCTGCATCATGCCGAAGCCGGCGACGAACACCCGCCACAGCATCGAGCGGCGCTCGCGGTTCGCGACCTGCTCCGAGCGCTCTGCGTCGTAGGGATAGGCACGATAGCCGATGCCCTGGATCGCGGCGAGGATGTCGGAAAGCTTGATCCTGCGCTCATCCCAGCGCACGCGGGCGCGCCGGGTCGCGTAGTTGATCTGGATCGCCGACACGCCGGGAAGGCGTGCAACATGATTTTCGTTGAGCCACACGCAGGCCGCGCAGGTAATGCCCTCGAGAATCAGCGAAGCCTCGCGTTCGTGCTCGCCCACGGGCCGCACGAAGCTCTTCTGGAAGTCGGGGTGGTCGAACAGCCCGAGCTCCTGGAGCTCGGCAGGCATGGCCTCGCGGCGCGTCTCGGGCATCGCGTCGCGGTGGCGATAGTAGTCGACCAGGCCATTGTCCACGATGGACTGCGCCACGGCCTCGCAGCCGACACAGCACATGCGCCGGCTGCGGCCGTCGATGCGCACGTAATGATCCGTGTCGGACGGAATGGGCAGACCGCAGTGATAGCAGTCGGTATCAACGGCCTCGCTGGCCACGGGAGCAGTGTGTTCGGCGGGCATCATGTGCGGCAATGAGAAACCGCCCCGGCGCGCGCTGCACCCCGGGGCGGGTCGTGAAGGAGCACGGGTTTTAGCACATTTCTCCCGACCCGGCCATTGCACTGCAACATGAGGTTGCTGCGCGCGCGTTCGAACGCGTGCGCAGCAACGCCAGAAGAACTTACTTCGCCGCCATGCGGATTGCGCCGTCGAGACGGATCACCTCACCGTTGAGGTAGGCGTTCTCGACGATATGGCGCACCAGCGCAGCGTACTCCGCGGGCTTGCCTAGGCGGGAAGGGAACGGCACCATCTTTCCGAGCGCATCCTGCACCTCCTGCGGCATGCCCATCAACATGGGCGTTTCCATGATGCCTGGCGCAATCGTCATGACGCGGATGCCGTAGCGCGCGAGCTCGCGCGCGACCGGCAGGGTGAGCCCGACCACGCCCGCCTTGGACGATGCATAACCAGCCTGCCCGATCTGACCATCGTAGGCGGCAACCGATGCGGTGTTGATGATCACGCCGCGCTCGCCGCCTGCGTCGGGCTCGGCCTTGCTCATCACATCTGCCGCAAGGCGCAGCATGTTGAAGGTGCCGATCAGATTGATCGAGACCGTGCGCGCGAAGCTCTCGAGCTTGTGCGGCGCCTCACGCCCAACGACCTTTTCGGCCGGCGCCACGCCGGCGCAGTTCACCAGACCGGTCAGACGGCCGAATCGGCTCACCGCGGTATCGATCGCGGCCTTCGCGCTGGCCGCATCGGCCACATCGGTCACGACGAACACAGCGGCATCGCCAAGTGCCACCGCCTGTGCCTCGCCAGCTTCCTTGTTCACATCGGCAAGCACCACCTTCGCCCCAGCCTCGACCAGCATGCGGGCCGTCGCGGCACCCAAGCCAGAACCACCACCCGTCACCACGAAAACGCCATTCTCGATCTGCATTCGCACCCTCTCCGTTCAAAGACTCCAGACTCGCCCCTTTGTCTGGGCGACCGGTAGAGAACATAGTTTGCGTTTACGTTAACGTCAACATCACCATGAGGGGCTGTCAGATCGCAGTGCGTCCTGAAGGTCTGCAATCCAGCGCCCACCGCGAACCAGCGCACAGCCACGAGGGAGAAGTGCTGAGATAATTCGAGCAAGAATGAACCGAACCACGAACTCCCTGAACCAAAGGGAGGCGCGAACCGCGACCGCGGTTACAAGGAGGAGCACGCGATGACCATGCCACGCTTTCATACCGAAAAGGGCGACGGCCTGTTTCACCCCATTCCCTTCCTGTTTGTCACGCGCCGGATGTGCGAGGAGATCATGGCCGAACGCGAGGCGATTCTTCACGAACAGCCCGCAGCCGCGCGCAAGAAGCAGGAAGCGCTGTTCGCGCGCTACGATCCCGCGGTAAGCGCCAACGCCTTCAGCGGCATCCTGGGGCTGTTCGACACCCCGAAAAGCGAGTTACGCAGCCACCGCTGACGAACCGCACATCCTCGATGCACTCCGCCAGAGGCGGCAAGCAAAAGGGCCCGTCAGTGATGACGGGCCCTTTTGCTTGATTCTGGTGCCGGTGAGAGGAGTCGAACCCCCGACCTTCGCATTACGAATGCGCTGCTCTACCAACTGAGCTACACCGGCTAAGGGCGCGGATCTTACCCCGGATCCCGGTCGGCAGCAACACCATAAACGCAAATTGTAGGGAGCACATAGACTGTCCGGACTTGTAGCACGTGATCCGCCCGGTTTCATTACTCCCCAGGGAGGCTGCGGTGGGACGCACGGGACGGCCTCACCAAGACACACGCCCCCAAGCCCGCACAACGCCCTTTGCCATAAGCAAAATTATCAGACGATTCTATTTTTCTGAATACAACTCTACTAGAATGGGCGTCATCGAAGGGCGGAGGAGACAAGCCCGCATCCAAGAACGCAGCACCGCAAGGGAATCCCCTTGCGGTAGCCGCGCCGAAAGCGTCCGCGACGCCGCTCTCCCGTGTGCGTACCGCTGCACCCTGCCCCATTCGAAACTTCACATGCTCGGCCTCGACTTTTTCGACATCGCCCTCATCGGCATCGCTGCATTTGCCGCTGGTGCGGTGAACTCAGTCGCCGGCGGCGGCACCTTCTTTTCGTTTCCGGCCCTGCTCGCAATCGGCGTGCCACCCGTAATCGCCAATGCCAGCAACTCGGTGTCGCTGTGGCCCGGCAGCCTCGCAGGGGCCTGGGCCTTCCGGCGCGAACTGAAGCGCTTCTCGAAAAGCCTGCCTATGTTGTCCGTGGTCGCCTTCGTAGGGGGCATCGCTGGCGGCCTGCTGCTGCTTGCGACCTCCAACGCGGCCTTCGCGCAACTGATCCCCTGGCTGCTGCTGATCGCCACCGTACTCTTCGCCTTCAGCACGCAGATCTCCGCGCTCGTCAAGAAATGGAAGCCTGCGCCTGCCGGGACGGATGAGCGCCACATCGGACCAGGCGGCTACGCTTTCCAGCTTGTGGTGTCGATCTATGGCGGCTTCTTCGGTGCCGGCATGGGCATCCTGATGATCGCCGCGCTTGCGATCCAGGGCTTCAAGGACGTGCACGAGATCAACGCGCTCAAGAACTGGCTCTCCGCGGTAATCTACAGCGTCGCGGTGGGCACGTTCGTGATCGCGAACGCGGTATCCTGGCCCCACACCCTGGTGATGCTCTTCACCGCAACCCTCGGCGGCTACTGGGGCGCGGCGATGGCGCGCAGGCTGCCTGCGATCTGGCTGCGGCGCTTCATCATCACCGTCGGCGGGCTGCTGACGGTGTACTACTTCGGCAAGACGCTCTGAACGCGATGCTGGTCGGCCTGTCCGCCGCGCTCGGCGCCGGTCTGCTATGGGGGCTGGTGTTCCTGACCCCGCTCGTGCTTGCCGATTACCCCGGCTTCATGCTCGCAGTGGGACGCTACCTGGCCTTCGGCGTGCTCGCGCTCGGGCTGGCCTGGTTCGACCGCGCAGCTCTCGCCCGCCTCACCCGCGCCGACTGGCTGGAAGCGGCCAAGCTCGCATTGATCGGCAACCTGCTCTATTACGCCACGCTGTCGAGCGCGATCCAGTTCGCCGGCGCACCCGTACCGACCCTGATCATCGGCACGCTGCCGGTCGTCATCGCGATCAGCGCCAACCTGCTCGACCGCCGGCGCGGCGGCGGCGAGGACAGCGTGCCCTGGCTGCAGCTCGGCATGCCGCTCGCACTGATCCTCGCCGGCCTGCTCGCAGTGCACTCGGGCGGCGGGCAGCAGGCCGCAACCGAGGGCCGCTACGCCCTGGGCCTCGTGTTCGCGCTCATTGCGCTGGCATGCTGGACCTGGTACCCGATCCGCAACAGTCGCTGGCTGCGCGCGCGCGGCCCCGGCCTGTCGCGCGCCTGGGCCACGGCGCAGGGACTGGCCACGCTGCCGGTCGCCCTGCTTGCGGGCGCAGGCTACTGGATCTGGAACAACCTGGGCGCCGGGGCGCCAGCCTACGACTGGCCGCTCGGGCCGCAGCCGATACGCTTCGTGCTGATGAGCTTGCTGCTGGGCCTGGCCGCATCCTGGCTCGGGACCCTGTTATGGAACAAGGCCAGCCATCTGCTGCCAGCCGCCCTGGTCGGCCAGCTGATCGTGTTCGAGACCCTGTCGGCGCTACTCTATGCGTTTCTCTGGTATGGCCGCTGGCCCACGGCGGGCGAGGCAGCAGGCATCGGCCTGCTGGTCGTGGGCGTGCTCGGCGGCGTACGCGTCTTCCGTCGCAGGGGGCGTGCGGGGCAAGGCTGAGGCCGCACACGCCGAATGTTTCACAACCGGGGGCTTCGGACAAGCATGGATCAACTGACGCAGATCATCCTCCAGGCCGGCCGCTCGGCGGTCGAACTCTCGCTCTTTATCCTGCTGCCAATCATGGTCGTCATGCTGTCGCTGATGCGACTGCTCGAGGCGCGCGGCATCCTCGACTGGCTGGTGGCCCGGCTGGCGCCCCTGCTGCGCCCGGCTGGGCTGACCGGTCTGGGTGTCTTCGCCGCGCTGCAGATTCACTTCGTCAGCTTCGCTGCCCCCGTGGCGACCCTGACCATGATGGAAGGCCGCGGCGCCTCCGACCGGCACCTTGCCGCCACGCTGGCGATGGTGATGGCCATGGCGCAGGCCAACGTAACCTTTCCGATGGCGGCGATGGGGCTGGCCTTCGGTCCGGCGCTGCTGCTGTCAGCCATTGGCGGCCTGGTGGCGGCCGCCGTGACCTTCCACGTCTTCGGTCGCAAGCTTTCGAACGTCGAGACGACGGTGGACGAGACCCTGCACCACCGCATCGCCGACGATGCCAAGGGCGTACTGGACGTGATCAACCGCGCCGGCGCAGAGGCTTTCAAGATCTCGGTCGGCGCCATCCCGATGCTGGTGCTGGCGCTAGTGGCGGTGATGGTGCTGCGCACCACCGGCGGCATCGACCTGCTCACCACCCTGCTCACCCCGCTGCTGCGCGCCTTCGATCTCGACCCGGCGCTGATCCTGCTTACGCTGACCAAATACATCGCCGGCGGCACGGCGATGATGGGCGTGATGGACGAACTGCTCAAGAACGGCGAAACCACGGTGGCCACGCTCAACGCGAGCGCGGGCTTCCTGATCCATCCCTTCGACGTCGCTGGCGTCGCGGTGCTGATCTCGGCGGGCCGGCGCGTGGCGGCGGTGTGGAAACCCGCTGCGCTCGGCGCTACGGTCGGCATCCTTGTGCGCACCCTCGGGCACGGGCTGCTGTAGCCTGTCGCCTTCATCCGGTCGCACACCGCACCGCCGTTCACGCTCGACACCGCACTCGCCGCCGCCCCAATCACGATGATCGTCACGCCCCCTCGTTACGACACTCGACCCAGTCCTCGCCCGGAGCCCTCGCGATGATCGCCGCCCTGACTATGCTTCTCGTCTTTCAGCTTGCGGGCGAGGTGATCGCTCGCGGCTTCGCGCTGCCCATCCCCGGCCCGGTGATCGGCATGGCCCTGCTCTTTCTCGCGCTGATGCTGCGCGGGGGACCGGGCGAGAACCTGCGCCAGACGGCAGGCCAGCTTCTGCAGCACCTGTCGCTGCTGTTCGTGCCGGCCGGCACCGGCATCGTGCTCTACGGAGACCGCATCGCTGCCGAGTGGTTGCCGCTGCTGGTATCGCTCTTCGTCAGCACCTTTCTCGCGATCGCGGTGACCGCGCTGGTACTGAAGGCGCTCACGCGCGGGCGCAAGCCGACGGTGGAGAATCGCCAATGAACCCGAACCTCGAGGAGATCTGGGTCTATCTCTCCGCCTCGCCGCTGCTCGGGCTCACGCTCACCCTGCTCGCCTATCAGGCCGCGTTCTGGATCTACAGGCGCGCCGGCTTCCACCCCATCGCCAACCCGGTGCTGATCAGCGTGGCCATCCTGGCCACCTTGCTGCTGGCGACCGGCACGCCCTACCAGACCTACTTCGACGGAGCGCAGTTCGTACACTTCCTGCTCGGCCCAGCCACCGTGGCGCTGGCAATTCCACTCTACGCCCAATGGCCCAAACTCAAGGCCATGGCCGCGCCGCTGCTGGTCGCACTCGTCGCGGGTTCACTCACCGCCGCGCTCTCGGCCTGGGGCATCGGCGCACTGCTCGGTGGCAGCCGCGAGTCGCTGATGTCGCTCGCCCCCAAAAGCGTCACCACACCCATCGCCATGGGCGTAGCCGAGCGCATCGGTGGCCTGCCCTCGCTCACCGCGGTGCTGGTGATCAGCGCCGGCATCATCGGTGCGGTGTTCGGGCGTGCCATCCTGCGCCGGTTGCATGTGGGCGACCACGCGGTGCATGGTTTCGCAATCGGCATCGCCTCGCACGGCATCGGCACCGCCCGCGCATTCCAGGTCAGCGAGCAGGCAGGCGCCTTCGCCGCGCTGGCGATGGGACTGAACGGTCTGGTCACGGCGCTGTCCCTGCCTTGGATCATGCCTTGGGTGGAGCGCCTGTTCGCGGGCTGATCCCATCCAGGGCCCGCGAGCCCCCGCAGAACCCGGACCCACCCCAAACGCAACCTAACCCCAGCCGCGAGACCGACCGAGTGCTGCACGCCATCTACCGCTGGATCGACCGCAACCTGCTCGAACTCGGCCGCGAGATGCGGCTCTCCTACCTGCCGCCGCTGATGGTGTATTGCGCGGCGGGGGTATCCGGCCTCACCGGCATCGTCGGCACCTTCTTCGTCAAGGACTACCTTGGCCTGTCGGCCGCCTTCCTCGCCGCGCTCGGCTTCTGGGCAGGCATCCCGTGGGCGCTGAAGATGCCCATCGGCCACCTGGTGGACCTCATGTGGCGACACAAGGCTGGGCTGGTCTACCTCGGCGCCAGCCTGATCGCCGCCAGCCTGCTGATCATGATCGGGCTCATCGGCAGCCCGGACGCGATGCGCGCGGTGATGCCGATCGAGGCCTGGTTCGTGCTGTCGGTGCTGCTGTCACCGGTGGGCTACGTGATGCAGGACGCGGTAGCCGACGCGATGACGGTGGAGGCGGTGCCGCGCCTGGACGCCCGCGGCGATCCGATTGCACCGGAGACCATCCGCCTGATGCACACCACCATGCAGATGCTCGGCCGGGTGGCGATCATCGGCGGCACGGTGCTGGTGTCGCTCGCCAACGTAGCGATGTTCCAGGGCTCCGAGAACCTGCCCGAGGCCGACAAGGTCGCGATCTACCTCCGCATCTACGAGCTCGCGCTGATCATCCCGCTGCTGTCGGTCAGCGGTGTGCTGCTCGGCGGCTTCCTCAAGCGCCGCGAGGCCCGGCGGCTCGCCGCACTCGGGCGCAGCGGCGCCGAGATCGACCGCCTGCTCCACGCCCCGGAAGGGAAGACCGCGCCCAACTGGTGGATCCTCGGTGGCAGCGCGGTCTTCGTCGCCCTCACCATCGGCATCGGGCTGTCGGGCTTCAAGTACGGCCAGGAGGTGATCTTCGCCACCTCGTTCGCGATCATCGGCGTCATGATCAGCCGCCTGCTGCGCGAACTCTCGCCCGAGGCCGCGCGCACCCTGCTTGGCACGGTGATCATCATCTTCGCCTTCCGCGCCCTGCCCGGCCCGGGCGCCGGGGCGAGCTGGTGGATGATCGACGCGCTCGGCTTCGACCAGAGCTTCCTGTCGCGGCTGGACCTCATCACCAGCACGCTCACACTCGCCGGCCTGTTCCTGTTCCGCCGCTTCATGGCCGAGAAGTCGATCGCCGACATCGTGATCTTCCTCACCGTCGCCAGCACACTGCTTTCGCTCCCGATCATCGGGATGTTCCACGGCCTGCACGACTGGACCGCGGCGCACACTGGCGGCGTGGTCGACGCGCGCTTCATCGCGATCGCCAACACTGCGCTCGAATCCCCGCTCGGACAGGTTTCGATGGTGCCAATGCTGGCGTGGATCGCAAACTCCGCGCCGCCGCACCTCAAGGCCACCTTCTTCGCGGTGATGGCGTCCTTCACCAACCTCGCGCTGTCGGCCTCACAACTGGGCACCAAGTACCTCAACCAGTTGTACACGATTACGCGCGAAGTGAAGGATGCGGTGACGGGCGCGGTCACCACGCCCGCAGACTACGGCGAACTCGGCGCCATGCTGATCACCGTCACGCTGATCGGGCTCGCGCTGCCGCTGAGCGCCATCCTCTTCACCCGCATCACCCGACTGCGTAGCGCCTGACCCGAAGCGTAGCGCCGACGAGCATTCGACCGAGCGCGCGCATTGCCTTCGGATCAAAGCAAGCGGACACTTGAGGGCATCCCGCACAAACAAGAAAAGCGAGGTCCATGATGACACCCAGTTCGGTTCACGACATCCGCAACCTGGCCCTCTTCGGCCATACCGGCAGCGGCAAAACCACCCTGGTCGAAGCCCTGCTCGCTGCCGCCGGCGAGATCAACGCACCGGGCAGCGTCGAGCGCGGCGACACTGTCGCGGATTTCGACCCGCAGGAGAAGGCCATGGGCCACTCCCTGCATTCGGCACTGGTCCACCTCGAGTGGGCGGGACACTGGATCAACCTGCTCGACACCCCGGGCCTGCCTGACCTCGCCGGTCGCGCACTCGTTGCCCTGCCCGCCGTCGACACCGCCCTGGTCACGATCAACGCCGCCGCTGGCATCGAGAGCGGGACGCAGCGCATGATGGACGCCGCGCAAGGCAAGTGCCGCATGATCGTGGTCAACAAGATCGATGCGGCTGGCACCGACCTCGGCGCCCTGATGGATTCAATCGCGGCCGCCTTCGGTCGCGAATGCCTGCCGATCAACCTGCCCTCCGCCGACGGCAACCACGTGATCGACTGCTTCTTCGCCCCCGACAATGCCGCGGCCACCGCCTTCTCCAGCCCCTCCGCCGCGCACGACGCGATCGTCGACCAGGTCGTCGAGCTGGACGAGGATCTGATGGCGAAGTACCTCGAGCAGGGCGAATCCCTCGACCCCGAGCAGCTGCATGCGCCCTTCGAGCAGGCCTTGCGCGAAGGCCATCTGGTGCCCGTGTGCTTCGTCTCCGCGCGCAGCGGCGCAGGCGTGCGCGAACTGCTCGACATCCTCGGCAAGCTCGCACCCGACCCCACCGAGGGCAACCCGCCCGCCTTCCTCAAGGGTGAAGGCGCCGCGGCCGAGGCGGTGAAACTCGCGCTCGATCCCGAACGCCACGTCGTCGCCCATGTCTTCCAGATCGCCAACGACCCCTATCGCGGCAAGCTAGGCATGTTCCGCGTCCATCAGGGACAGGTCACACCCAACTCGCTGCTCTACGTGGGCGATGGGCGCAAGCCGTTCAAGGTAGCGCACCTGCTCCGCATGCAAGGCAAGAACACGGTGGAGAGCACGCTCGCGGTTCCGGGCGATCTGTGTGCGGTAGCGCGCGTGGACGGGGTCTGCCGCGACGCCGTGCTGCACGACTCCCACGACGAGGATTATTACCACCTCGCGCCCGCCGCCTGGCCGCAGCCGGTGTTCGGGCTCGCGCTGATGACGCGCAAGCCCGCCGACGAGCAGAAGCTGTCCGAAGCGCTGGCGAGGCTGATGGAAGAGGATCCGTGCCTGGAGGTCAGCTTCGACAGCCGCAACCGGCGTACCGTCGTGCGCGGTCTGGGCGAGCAACACCTGAAGATCGTGCTCGACGAGTTGTCGGCACGCTGGAACCTGCAGCTCGACACGGCGACACCCAGTATTCCGTATCGTGAGACGATTACGGTCGTCGCCGAGGCGCGTTACCGCCACAAGAAGCAGAGTGGCGGCGCCGGCCAGTTCGGTGAAGTGGCCCTGCGGGTGGAGCCGCTGACGCGCGGCGCCGGCATCGAGCTGGGCGACGAGGTCAAGGGTGGCACCATTCCGACCCACTTCATGCCTGCGGTCGAAAAGGGTGTGCGCCAGGCCCTCTCCGAGGGGGCGTTGGCCGGCTTCCCGCTACAGGACCTCCGCGTCGTGGTCACGGACGGAAAGCATCACGCGGTGGATTCGAACGAGGTCTCCTTCGTCACCGCAGGCCGCCATGCACTGATCGAAGCCGTGCTCGCGGCGCGACCCGTGGTGCTCGAACCCCTGCTCGACGTACAGGTGAAGGTGGCGGACGCGCTGTTCGGTGAAGTCAGCGCCGAGCTCGCCGGCCGGCGCGGCCGCCTCACCGCCACCGACAGCCCGGCGCCCGGATGGACGCTGATCTCGGCGCGTGTACCGATGGCGGCGCTCGAAGGCTTCGAGAGCCGGCTGAAGGCGATCTGCGCGGGGGAAAGCGAATTCGTGCTCGAAGCAGGCGGTCACGAGCCCGCGCCGCAGGACGTACAATCCGAACTCGCGCGTGCCCACGCCAATGGTGGCGAAAACGGCGCGCACTGAGCCCGCAGCGCCGGCTCGGGCAACCGGGCCGGCCGACATCGCAGAAGCCGCGCAAGCAACCATGAACCGATCCGACCTGCAACGCGCCTACTGGCGCCGCAACCTGTGGCTGACGCTCGCGCTGCTCACGTTGTGGTTCGGCACCACCTTCGTCGCCGGCTTTTACGCGGAGGCGCTCAACCAGATCGAGTTTCTGGGTTTTCCGCTCGGCTTCTACATCTTCGCCCAGGGTGCGCTGATCGTGTATCTCGTGATCATCGTGGTCTACGTGACCGTGATGAATCGCATGGATCGACGCTTCCGCGTCGACGGGCGGCGCTGAACGACCGCATCGCGGAGGAACGCCCAGCCCGGGGCTCATGGGCAGACTGGGCCTCACAGGCGCGTGCCGCGCATGCCGGCACGCGCGGCAGATTGCTGACCCTGTCTTACTTTCCCTGCGAGACGGCCGATTCGTCGGCCGCCTTCTTCTTGCGCCCCCATTCGATCGGGTGCGCGTGACGGCTGAGGATGAAGTCGAGCAGGAACTTGCTCCAGATCGTGATGCCTGCGGTCGAACTCCAGGTGTCGTAGTCGAGCCGTGCGGTAACGACGCCGAAGATCACGAACACGACGATCACCCCGCACACGAGGTTGATGACCGCGGTGAAGGGCGCGAACTTCGCAGGATTGGCGGGGGGCAGGCCGCGTTTGAGCGCAACCTCGGAGAAATCGCGCTTGACCAGGATGCGCCAGGCGCGCCGCAGCCAGAAAAAGGCGATCGGAAACAGGGCCAGGAAGAGGATCCAGGTCACTGCCATGCTGATGTCGAAAACCATGTGCTGCTCCAGTCACTGCGGGCGCCGCGGATGCCGGGAGCCCTTGTGGCAAGGTGCCACAAAATGGAAAGCCCCGCCATCGAGAGACGCAGGCGGGGCTTTCGTTCCCGCCGCCACCCGAGGGTGACGGACCGGGTTCATGCTGCGAACTGCTTAGTGCGCGCCATCCACCGCCTTGGCGCCACGCGGGATGCGGACTTCTTCCACCAGGTGCTGGATGTGCTCCGGCGGCTCCTTCGTGACCTTATCCACTGCGAAGGCGACGATGAAGTTCACCAGCGCACCGATCGCACCGAAGGCTTCCGGCGTGATGCCGAAGAAGCTGTTCGCACCACCGATCAGGTCGAGGTACTCGGTGCCCTTGATGAACACGATGCCCTTGTGTGCGAACACGTAGAACAGGGTCACGAACAGACCGGACAGCATGCCGGCGATCGCGCCTTCCTTGTTCATCTTCTTGGAGAAGATGCCCATCATGATCGCGGGGAACAGCGACGAGGCCGCAATACCGAAGGCCAGCGCCACCGTACCGGCCGCGAAGCCCGGCGGGTTCAGACCGAGGTAGCCGGCGAGCACGATCGCGAACACCATCGAGATCTTGCCGACCATCAGCTCGTTCTTGTCCGACATGTTGGGCGCGAACACGTTCTTCACCAGGTCATGCGACACCGCCGAAGAGATCGCCAGCAGCAGACCGGCAGCGGTCGACAGCGCAGCAGCCACACCGCCCGCGGCAACCAGCGCGATCACCCAGTTCGGCAGCAGCGCGATTTCCGGGTTGGCCATCACCATGATGTCGGCGTTGACCGTCAGCTCGCTGCCCTTCCAGCCAGCCTGCTCGGCCTTGGCCAGCACGTCGGCGTTCTTGGTCTTGTCGTTGTAGTACTGGATGCGACCGTCGCCGTTCTTGTCTTCCCACTTCAGCAGGCCGGTCTTCTCCCAACGCGACATCCAGTCCGGACGCTCGTCGTACTTGAGGCTCGACTCCGCGGCGTACAGGTCGCCGTTGGCTTCGATCGCGACGTTGACCGTCTTGTGCAGGTTGTACTTGGCCATCGCGGCAACAGCGGGCGCGGTGGTGTACAGGATGGCGATGAAGACCAGCGCCCAGCCTGCGGAGTAACGGGCGTCGGAAACCTTCGGCACCGTGAAGAAGCGGATGATGACGTGCGGCAGACCGGCGGTACCGATCATCAGCGACACCGTGTAGACAAACATGTTCAGCTTGCTACCCGGCACCGAGGTGGTGTACTCGGCAAAGCCGAGGTCGACCACGACCTGGTTCAGGCGCTCGAGCAGGGTGGTGTCGGTGCCGACCAGCGAACCGCCCAGACCCAGCTGCGGCAGGAAGTTGCCGGTCAGGTTCAGGGAGATGAAGATCGCCGGAATGGTGTAGGCCAGGATCAGCACGATGTACTGGGCCACCTGGGTGTAGGTGATGCCCTTCATCCCGCCGAACACCGCGTAGGCGAACACGATGCCCATGCCGAGGTAGATGCCGGTCTCGTTGCTCACGCCCAGGAAGCGGGAGAAGGCCACGCCGACGCCAGTCATCTGGCCGATCACGTAGGTGATCGAGGCCACCAGCAGGCAGACCACCGCCACCGTGCTGGCCGTCTTCGAGTAGAAGCGGTCGCCGATGAACTGGGGCACGGTGAACTTGCCGAACTTGCGCAGGTACGGCGCCAGCCACATGGCCAGAATCACGTAGCCGCCGGTCCAGCCCATGAGGAACAGCGAGCCGCCGTAGCCCATGTTGGAGATCAGGCCGGCCATGGAGATGAAGGACGCAGCCGACATCCAGTCAGCGGCCGTTGCCATGCCGTTGGTGACCGGGTGCACACCGCCGCCGGCGACGTAGAAGTCGCTGGTGCTGCCTGCGCGCGCCCAGATTGCGATCCCGATGTAGAGCGCGAAGGACGCGCCCACCACCAGGTAGGTCATAGTTTGAAGATCCATGTGTCCGTCCCCCCGTTTATTCTTCGTGAACGTCGAACTTGCGGTCGATCTCACCCATCTTCTTCGCGTAGAAGAAGATCAGTGCGATGAACACATAGATCGAGCCCTGCTGTGCAAACCAGAACCCGAGCGGATAGCCGCCGAGATGGATGCTGTTGAGCGCGTCTGCGAAAAGGATTCCAGCCCCGTAGGACACCAGGAACCACACGACCATGATCTTGGTCAGGAGGCCCAGTGTGGCTTTCCAGTAGCCAGCTGCACTGTTGTTTTCCATCATGTCTCCTCGTTGTCTGTGAAACACCGCCACTGCGTGAACCGGCAAGAGACAACTCCAGCCCATGCAGCAGTGTGCGAATTATAGAAACATCAGTCTTACTTATCCCTTACAGCGCGTGTCAGGAATGAACCGATCGAATCCGCCGACGCCGACGGGGTGAAGCACAGGCAACAAAAAACCCGCCGGCTCGGGCAGAGCGGGCGGGTTCTTGCGGGGCGGAACGGCTTACATGCGCGCGATCATCGCGTCGCCGAACTCGGAGCACGACACCTCGTTGGCGCCTTCCATCAGGCGGGCGAAGTCGTAGGTGACCTGCTTGTCGGCGATCGCCGCCTCCATGCCCTGGATGACGAGGTCGGCCGCTTCCTTCCAGCCCAGGTGGCGCAGCATCATCTCGGCCGACAGGATCAGCGAGCCCGGATTCACCTTGTCCAGCCCCGCGTACTTGGGCGCGGTGCCGTGGGTGGCCTCGAAGCAGGCGTACTGGTCGGAGATGTTCGCCCCCGGCGCGATGCCGATGCCACCCACCTGCGCTGCGAGCGCGTCCGAGATGTAGTCGCCGTTGAGGTTGAGCGTGGCGATCACGTCGTATTCGGCCGGGCGCAACAGGATCTGCTGCAGGAAGGCGTCGGCGATGGCGTCCTTGACGAGGATCTCGCGGCCGGTCTTAGGGTTGGCGAACTTGCACCACGGGCCGCCGTCGATCGGCTGCGCACCGAATTCCTCCTGCGCCACCTTGTAGCCGACGTCGCGGAACAGGCCCTCGGTGAACTTCATGATGTTGCCCTTGTGCACCAGGGTCACGCTCTTGCGGTCGTTGTCGATCGCATACCGGATCGCGGCGCGCACCAGGCGCGTGGTGCCCTCGACCGAAACCGGCTTGACGCCGATGCCGCAATCCTGCGGGAAGCGGATCTTCTGCACCCCCATCTCTTCGCGCAGGAACTGGATGACCTTGTTGGCCGCATCGGAGCCTGCCTGCCACTCGACGCCGGCATAGATGTCCTCGGTGTTCTCGCGGAAGATGACCATGTCGGTCAGCTCGGGGCGCTTGAGCGGGCTGGGCACGCCCTTGAAGTAGCGCACCGGACGCACGCACTGGTAGAGGTCGAGTTCCTGACGCAGCGCCACGTTGAGCGAGCGGATGCCGCCGCCCACCGGCGTGGTCATCGGGCCCTTGATCGACACCGAGTAGGTCTTGAGGGCGTCGAAGGTTTCCTTCGGCAGCCACTGGTCCGGGCCATAGATCTGCGTCGACTTCTCGCCGGCGTAGACTTCCATCCAGTGGATCTTCTTCTTGCCGCCGTAGGCCTTCTCGACCGCAGCGTCGATGACCTTGATCATCACCGGCGTGATGTCCACGCCGATGCCGTCGCCTTCGATAAACGGGATGATGGGGTGGTCCGGAACCGCTTGCCCCGGGACGATTTTCTGGCCGCCCGCGGGTACCGTGATCTTGGATTCGCTCATGCCTGCTCCCTCTCTCAATGACCGCGAACGGGTCCGCGGTTCTGGTCTGTGGTGACAGCAACGGAAGGGCGCGACGGCGAACCGGGCGCATCGCAGCCCTGTACCGAGGGCGCATTATCCTCCAAAAGAACGCGGCCCGAAAGAAAGCGCCTTCCCGGCAGGGGACGGAAAAACGCACCGCCGCCGTGCCCCAACGCCCCCGCCCGGCACATGAGCGGGTGATAGACTGAGCCACCGTTGGGCGGGCCGGAACGGCCCCCGCCAGACCCCCGAGGAGGCTCGATGGACGTGCAGTTGGGAGAGAACCCGGTCGCACAGGCGATCGCCCAGGCCCTGGTGGAGGGCTTCAACAAGCACTACCGGATCTTTCGCGAAACCTCGCGCCGCGCGAAAGAGCTGTTCGAGGGCGCTCAATGGCAGAAGCAGCTCGATTCGGTGCGCGAACGGGTGCAGTTCTACGACGATCGCGTAGCCGAGACGGTGGCCCGCCTGCTCGACGAGTTCGACGCCGACGCGCTCGATGACGCCACCTGGCAGCAGGTCAAGCTGCAGTTCATCGGCATGCTGATCAATCACCGCCAGCCCGAACTCGCCGAAACCTTCTTCAACTCGGTGACGACCAAGATCCTGCACCGCAGTTACTTCAACAATGACTACCTGTTTGCGCGCCCGGCGATCTCGACTGAGTTCATCGAATCCTACCCGCCGGTGTACTCGAGCTACTACCCGCAGGAGCGCGGCCTGCGCGCCACCATCCGCCGTATCGTCGAGGACTTCGACTGGCAGCGCAGCTTCGAGGACCTGGAGCGCGACGTCCACCAGGTGATGCGCGCCGCGCTGGCGCACCTGGGCGAGTGGCCGCAGATGGAGGTCAACTGCCAGATCCAGGTGCTGTACTCGGCCTTCTATCGCAACAAGACCGCCTACATCATCGGCAAGACGGTCAACGGCTACCAGGAATACCCCTTCGCCATCGCCGTGCGCCACAACGCGCGCGGCCTGCTCTATCTGGACACGCTGATCCTCGACCCGTGGCGGATCTCGGTGCTGTTCTCGCTGTCGCGCGCCTACTTCCTCGTCGACATGGAGGTGCCCTCGGGCTACGTGCAGTTCCTGCGCTCGATCATGCCCAACAAGCCGCGCAGCGAGCTCTACACCATGCTGGGCCTGGGCAAGCAGGGCAAGACCATGTTCTTCCGCGACCTGGTCTCGCACCTGCGCCACTCGAACGACCAGTTCATCATCGCGCCCGGCATCCGCGGCCTGGTGATGCTGGTGTTCACGCTGCCCTCCTTCCCCTACGTGTTCAAGATCATCAAGGACACCTTCGGCAGCTCGAAGAACATGGATCGTGCCACGGTCAAGCGCAAGTACCTGATGGTCAAGCACGTCGACCGCGTCGGCCGCATGGCCGACACGCTGGAGTTCTCCTACGCCGCGCTGCCGCTGTCGCGCTTCCATCCCGAGTTGCTGGACGAGCTGCGCACCCTCGCACCCTCGAGCTTCGAGATCGACGGCGACAAGGTGATCATCAAGCACCTCTACATCGAGCGCCGCATGACGCCGCTCAACATCTACCTGGAGAAGGCGAACGATACGGAACTGGAAGAGGCGGTCCGGGAATACGGCAACGCGATCCGCGAGCTCGCGATCGCCAACATCTTCCCTGGCGACATGCTGTGGAAGAACTTCGGCGTGACGCGCTACGGCCGGGTCGTGTTCTACGACTACGACGAGATCGAGTACATGACCGACATGAACTTCCGCGCCATCCCGCCCGCGCCCTATGAGGAAATGGAGATGTCGGCCGAGCCCTGGTATTCGGCGGGGCCGATGGACGTGTTCCCCGAGGAGTTCGCCACCTTCCTGCTCGGCGTGCCGCGCGTGCGCAAGGCCTTCCTCAAGCACCACCGCGACCTGCTCGCGCCGAAGTTCTGGCAGCAGGCGCAGCAGCGCATCCGCGATGGCTACGTGGAAGACTTTTTCCCCTACCCGCTCGAGTTGCGCTTTTGCAATCTGTTTCCGGCAAACGAGCACATTTAGGAGGGTGCTGCAAAGGATGCAGCCCGTCGCCGTACCGAGCGCACGACGACGGACTGCCTCACTTTCAGCGGGTGGGGCTTAGATCGCCACGCCCGGGTTGCCGTCCATACCCTTGAGCGTGGGCAGGTTGAGCGCGCGCTGGGTGATCACCTTCTGGCCGCGAAGGTAGTCGGCGACCACGTCCCAGACCGCCGGGCCGGAGTCCTTGGCCTCCTCCGACACCGGCGCCCAGCCGGCGACCTTGTAGGTCTTGCCGGCTTCGATCGGCGTGCCCTTGAGCATCATGTTGTCGATGCGCTTGCCCATCGCCGCATTCGGGTCGCAGGTGTATTGCAGCCCGCCCACGCGCACCATGTCGCCGCCCTGCTGGTAGTAGGGGTCGGGGTTGAAGAGGTTGTCGGCGACGTCCTCCAGAATGGTCTTGATCATCTCGCCGCTCATCTCGGTGAGCGTGGTCCACGGGTAGGTGATCGCGGTCTGGTCGAGCAGATGCTCCATGGTGATGGTGTCACCCGGCAACAGCGAGGTGCCCCAGCGGAAGCCGGGCGAGAAGGCAATCTCGGCGTCCTTCTCGGCGATCAGCGCATCGACGATGAGCTGGTCCCACGAACCGTTGAAGTTGCCGCGGCGGTACAGCAGGCCTTCGGTGACGGCGAGCTTTTCGGTGAGCTTCTCGAGGAAGGGCGCGCGCGTCTTGTCGATGAACGCGGCCATCTCGGGGTGGGCAGGCAGCAGGTTGGAGAACACCGGCAGCAGCTTGTAGCGGAAGTCCGCCACCTTGCCGTCGCGCACGTCGAAATCCATCACGCCGAGGAACTTGCCGTTGGAGCCGGCGTTGGTCACCAGCGTCTTGCCGCCCGCGTTCTCGACGATGGTGGGCGCCGGCATGCCGTCGTGGGTGTGGCCGCCGAAGATGGCGTCGATGCCGGTAACGCGGCTTGCCATCTTCAGGTCCACATCCATGCCGTTGTGCGACAGCACCACCACCACCTGGGCGCCCTCGCCGCGTGCGGCGTCCACCGCCTGCTGCATGTCCTCGTCGCGGATGCCGAAGCTCCAGTCCGGCGTATGCCAGCGCGGGTTGGCGATCGGGGTGTAGGGGAAGGCCTGGCCGACGATGGCCACCGGAACGCCGTTGATATTCTTGATGACGTAGGGCTTGAAGACCGGATCCTCGAAGTCGGTGGTCTTCACGTTCTGGGCGACGATGTCGATCTTGCCCGCGAAGTCCTTCTCCTCGATCTCCTTGACGCGATCGGCGCCGTAGCTCGATTCCCAGTGCAGCGTCATCACGTCCACGCCGAGCAGCTTGCAGGCGTCGACCATGTCCTGCGCGTTGGTCCACAGCGCAGTGCCCGAGCCCTGCCAGGTGTCGCCGCCGTCGAGCAGCAGCGCGCCGGGGCGGCTGGCCTTCATCTTCTTGACCAGGGTGGCCAGGTGGGCAAAGCCGCCGACCTTGCCGTAAGTCCTCGCAGCCTCGACGAAGTCGAGATAGGTGAAGGCATGGGCCTCGATGCTGCCCGGCTTGATGCCGAAGTGCCTGAGGAAGCCCTCGCCGACGATGTGCGGCGCGTTGCCCATCATGCCACCCACGCCAAGGTTGACGTTGGGCTCGCGGAAATGGATCGGCAGCAGCTGCGCGTGGCAGTCGGTCATGTGCAGCAGGCTGACGTTGCCGAACGGCGGGAGGTCGTAGAGCGCTTCGGCCGACTTCTCGGCACGCGCGAAGTTCGAATGCAGCGTCATGCCGCCTGCTGCGGCGACCGCGAGCATCTGCATGAATTCACGACGATTCATCGACATGGAATACCCTTTTCGAGTGATCTGGAGACGAAGGCGCGCCAAGCAAAACGGGCCCGGGGCCGAAGCCGCGGGCCCGATCCGGAGCGCCAGCCTGGCGCCGGTTACTGGTTGACCGGTGAGGCCGGGTCAAACAGATAGGCCATGACGTGGCGGATCTGCTCTTCGGTGAGGATGCCGCCATAGCCGTTACGCGGCATGTCGCTGCATGCGTTGTAGGCCTTGGAGTTCCACAGCTTGCCCCAGGTGTACTTGACGACCTCTTCCGAGTTGCCGCGCAGCTTGCCGTAGCCTTCGAGACTCACGCCGATCGTGCCCTCGGACACCTCGTTCGGGTCCATGGCGTGGCAGTTGTAGCAGCCACCGCCATTGTTGTCGGGGCTCTTGTCGGTCCAGGTCAGACCACGGCCGCTGGCCGCGATCTTCTGCCCCTGCTTCCAGTCGCCACCGGTGTAGTTACCGTCGGAAGGCCACTGGATCGTTTCGAACTCGGCGGCCTCGAGGCGTTTCATGGTCTCGGCGTCCAGCGGTGTCAGGCTCGAGCACGCCTTCTGGATCGCATCCTGTTTCTGGCGATCGAGGCTGGCGATGCCGTTCGCCTTGAACGAAGACACCATCATCTGCTCGACCTTGGCCTGAAGCTCGTCAGCCTGGGCGAAGGACGCGGCGAGCGCCAGCGGGATCGCAAACATCAGTTTCTTCATCTCATGTCCTCCTTAGCGCTTCACGCCCGGCCACTGGGCCTCGGCACCGTTGCCCTTGCCCGCCATGAACACCGACAACGCGATGGTCACGTCCGATGCGAACACCGGCTCGGCCGTGCGCTGCTGGCGGAAGCAGTCCCACAGGCGGTGCTGCATGGTCCAGAACTGCGAGTTCGACACACGGTAGGCGGGCCACGACCCCCAGCCGGCGGCCGCGCCCTCGGGCTTGGTGATGTTGGGCAGCTGCGTGGCGCGGATGCGCTTGTCGTCCTGGCTGTGGCAGGAGGAACAGGCGAAATCCATGGCGCCGGTGCGGTAGAAGAAGACGCGCTCACCCATGTCGTACATCTCCTTCATCTTCGGATGCGACAGGTCGACCGCGATCGGCTTGCCCTTGGAGTGGGTGACGACGTAGGCCACCAGGGCCGCGACCTTGGCACGCTCGCCCTGGCCGAACTTGCCCTTGATGATTTCATCGGGCGGGATGCCCTGCTGGGTTTCCATGCAGTGCATCAGGCGCGACTCGAGGTCCTGCACCTTGCCGGTGTCCTCGAAGAAGCGCGGCAGCTGCGCAGCGGCGCCTTCCACCACGCCGGGCCCCATGCCGAGGTCGCACTGCTCGAGCGTGGCGTTCTTGGGGCCACGCGCGGTGCGCCACAGCTCTTCGCCTTCCATCTCGTAGAGCTCGGCCGGGTTGCCGTCGGCGAGCATCTCGCGGTAGGCGTCGAAGTTGAGCTCCTGCTGCGCCGATGCGAGCGGGCCACCCAGCATCGTCGCGGCGCCGAGCGCGGCAAACATGACTTGTCTTTTCATCGTCTCTCCTCCAGGGGCCGTTCGAGCGGTCCCACTTGTTTTCGGGCTGCCGGCCCCTCGCCGGCAACGACCGAGGCTGCGCCCGCGGACGCGCAGCCACCGCCCTCCGATCAGGAAATCTGAACTTCGTCGGTACGGCTGTCGCCCTTGTTGTCGACCCAGCTCACCGAGAGCTTCTCGCCCTTGGCGCCGCCGTTGAACTTGAAGGCGAGGTAGGGGTTTGTGGACACGGAGGGGCCGAACTCGGCGCTGAGCACGACCTTGTCGTTGTGCTTGGCGGTGAGTTCGGTAATGAAGTGGGCCGGGATCGGGGCACCGGACGAGTCCTTGCGCTGGCCGGTTTCCATGACGTGCGACATCAGCACACGGACTTCGGTGACGCCATCCTTGGCGGCGGCGCGAATGCGCATCGGGTTTGCCATATCGATTATCTCCTTGATCTGTACTGAGGATCAGCCGCCGCAGCCGCCGAGGGTGACCTTGACTTCCTTCTTGGCCATGTAGAACTTGCCGTCGGCCTTGACCATCGCATACACGTCCGAGGTCTGGCCCATCTTCACGCGCGTCTGCACGTCTGCGACCGTGCCTTCGGGCAAGGTGAAGGTGGCGGCGACCATGTTCGGATTCTTCTCGATGAGGATCACGATCTGCTCGGTCTTGGGCAGCTTGCTGACCACGCCCACCGGCACCACGGCACCGTTCTCGGCGATGTCCGGCGCGGTGATCACCACGTCCGCGCTCTCGGCCGGCTTGCCGGCGTTGAAGGCGCCAAAGGCCGCGTCCATGTTCTTGGCGTCGAACGCGGCTTGGTTCCAGGCGGCGTGCGCCAGTTCGGGCTTGATGAAGCCGGCCGCTGCGAGCAGACCGAGCATGCCCAGACCGCTGCCGGCCTTGAGGGTGTCCCTGCGTTGATTGTTCATCCCGTCTCTCCTTGTTTAGGGGTTACTGCGCTTTCGCGCCTTCCAGAATCCACTTCACGAGTTGCTGGAGCTCCTCGTCCTTGACGTGCCCTTGCGGCGGCATGGGCACCGCCCCCCAGACACCCTGGCCCCCGGCCTTGGCCTTGGCGACCAGCGTCGCCTGGGCATCGGCCTGGCCCTGGTACTTGGCCGCGATCTCGTTGTAGCCGGGGCCAACGATCTTGTGTGCGACGCCATGGCAGGCCATGCAGCCCTTGGCGTTGGCGAGCGCGAGGCTCGCCGCTGCCCCGGCGGACTCGGGCGCGGCTCCCGCCTCGCCCGAGGCGGCGGGCGCCCCCGTGGGCTTGCCGCGCGCGGGACCGATCGGGCGGTTCTGCTCGGCGAGGTTGCCGTGTGCGTCCTGCGCGTAATCGGGCAGCGCGGAGGCGATCTCGACCGCCTTCTTGCAGTCCTGCATGCAGGCCACGCTCTGCACGTCGGGCGTGCCGCCGTTGCCGATGCCGCCCTTGTCACCCGCCGCACCCGGCCACATGCCGTGATCGGTGGTCATGCCGTTGCGGTTGGGCATGCGTGCCTGTACCTCGCGGATGTTCTCGTCGCTGAGCTCGTAGTCGGCCGGAACCACCTCGGCGAGGTTGAGCAGGTAGGCGAGGATCGCATACACCTCGTCCGGATTCAGGGACTTGGGCGCGGTCCAGGGCATGGCACGCTGAATGTAGTCGAACAGCGTCGACACCGTCGGCACTTTCATCAGCGTGGTGCGCTGCGGAAAGGAGCCGGTGACGAGCGACTCGACGTGGCCGGTCTCGATGTCCTTCAGCGTGGTGCCGCCGACGATGGGGGTGAATACTTCGTTCGACTCGCCGAAGATGCCGTGGCAGCTCGCACAGTGGGTTTCCCACAGCACCATGCCGTCATCGACATTGCCACGCCCCTTGGGCAGGCCGACGAAATCCGGACGCACATCGATGTCCCAGGCCTTCACCTCGGCCGGCGTGGCTTCTCGGCCGATGCCGGGGAAGCGGTCTTCCCAGGCCATGGCTGCGGTGCTGGCGCCGGCGACGAGCAGCGCGATCAGCGTCTTAGAGAACCTGGACATTGCTCACCTCCCCGGACTCGACCACCTTCCAGGACTGGATGGCGTTGTTGTGATAGATGGACTTGGTCCCGCGCGCCGCGCGCAGCTGGCCATAGCTCGGCTGCACGTAGCCAGTCTCGTCGACGGCGCGCGACTGCAGGATCGCGGGCTTGCCGTCCCACACCCAGTCGATGTTGAAGCGCGTGATCGCCTTGGACAGCACCGGCGTCTCAAGGCGCGCCTGGCGCCAGTTGATGCCGCCGTCGGCCGACACATCGACGCGGGTGATCTTGCCGCGCCCCGACCACGCCATGCCGGAGACGTTGTAGAAACCCTTGTCGAGCAACAGCTGGCCGCCCGAGGGGGTCGTGATGACCGACTTGCACTCCTGGATCGAAGTGTACTGACGATGCTGGCCATCGGGCATCAGGTCGATGTAGTGCACCGCCTCGTCCTTCGCCCCCCAGGGCTGGTCGCCCACCTCGATGCGGCGCAGCCACTTCACCCAGCTCACGCCCTGCACGCCCGGCACCACGAGGCGCAGCGGATAGCCATTCTCGGGGCGCAGCATCTCGCCGTTCATGCCGTAGGCGACCAGCACCTCGCCCGACTCGATCATCTCCATCGGGATCGTGCGCGTCATCGACGAACCATCAGCGCCCTCGGCGAGCACGAAGCGGCCGGTCTTGTAGTCGGCGCCGCACATGTCGAGGATTTCCTTCAACGGCACGCCCGTGAATTCCGCACAGGACAGCATGCCGTGCGAATACTGCACGGTCGGCACCGCGACGTTGCCCCACTCCATGCCGGTGTTGGCGCCGCACTCGATGAAGTGGATGCGCGACACCGAGGGCAGACGCATGATGTCGTCCATGGTGAAGACCGCGTTGGTCTTGACCAGGCCGTTGATCATCAGGCGATGCTTCGAGGGATCGATGTCGTGCCAGCCCTGGTGGTGGCGTTCGAAGTGCAGGCCCGAGGGCGTGATGATGCCGAACAGGCCCTGCAGCGGCGTAAAGGCTACCGAGGAACCGCCCACGCGGGTCAGACCCGGGCTCTCGCGACGCTGCAGGCCACGCTCGTACTGTGAAGGCATGCCGTACGGATTGGCCGCCACCGGCAAGCCCAGCGTGGTCGACCACTGCGGCAACTCCAGGATTGCCGGGTCGCCTTCGACGGCAGCGCGAGCCACCGCAGGTACGGCCATGGCGGCCGACGCGGTGACGAACGCCTTGCGCAGGAAATCGCGTCGGCCATCCTTGACCGCGGCGATCTGCGCGTCGGTGAGGAAATTCTCGGGCGCAGGCCTCACCCGGCCGGGCCGGGTCTCGAACATCGTCATGCTTTGTCTCCCCCTTCGTTGTCTCGATGCACGACCAACTATCACTGCCGCAACGGCCCCGCTTGCTGCCCGGTTCCGAGCCCGGGCTTGAGCAACCCGGTGTCACCGACCGCGCCCGGCTGACCCCGCGAGGCGATGCGCACGCACACCGTCCGGCACAGGTCCGTGAAATCGGGGTCGGTCAGGCGATAGAACACCTGAGCGCCGTCCCGGCGACGACCGAGCACCCCGGCCCGGTAGAGCAGGCTCAGGTGGCGGGAAACATTGGCCTGGTTGAGCCCGGACGCCTCGACCACCTCATTGACCGAGCGCTCCCCGTCGCACAGGCAGTGCATGATCTTCAGGCGCGAAGGCTCTGAGAGCAGGCCGAAGTACTGCGCGGCGCTTTCGAAGACTTTTTCGAGCTCATCCATATCAGTCTCTTTTATGAGATCATTTTTGACATGGATCAAATCTAAAAGTCTTCAATCATATAGTCAAGCACTAATATTTGTGCGCCACAGCAAACCGGTTTCCGATGGCAGAATTCAGCACATCCTGCTTGCCCATCCGGCCAGCCAGGCGCGCGATTCGACCAGGCGCGGTCGCGCGGAACAGCGGACGACGGGTCTGGCGTTGTGCAGGCAGTACCACCCCTTGGAACCAAAGACGGAGGGACCATCCATGAGAACAAGAAGCTTCATCGCCGCACTCGGCCTGCTCGCGCTGAGCGGGGGACTGCACGCACAAGACCCGAACCTCGCGCGCAACCTTGCAGCAACCTGCGCGAACTGCCACGGCACAAACGGCCACAGCGTGGGCGGGATGGACTCCCTTGCGGGAGAATCGAAGGAGAAGCTGATGCAGAAGCTCGCCGATTTCCGCTCGGGGGACAAGCCGGCGACGATCATGCACCAGATCGCGGCCGGCTATACCGATGAGCAGCTCGATCTCATCACCACCTGGTTTGCCGAACAGAAATGACGGGGAGACAAGAACGATGCTGAACAGACGCAACTTCCTCAAGGCCTCGGCCATCGCTGCCGCAGCAGGCGCCGGACTCCCCGGACTCTCGGGCAGCGCAACCGCAGCATCCGGTGGCGCGCGCCGCCACGTCGTCATCGTGGGCGGCGGCTATGGCGGCGCCACCACGGCCAAGTACCTGCGCATGTGGAGCAAGGGCAAGGTCGACGTGACGCTCATCGAGCGCAACGCCCAGTTCGTGTCCTGCCCCATTTCCAACCTCGTGATCGGCGGCCTCAAGCAGATCGAGGACATCACGGTCAGCTACGACAACCTCGTATCGAAATGGGGCGTGAAGCTGATCACCGACGAGGCGACTGCGATCGACGTCGAAAAGCAGAGCGTGACCACGGCCAAGCACGGCACGCTCCACTACGACCGTGTCGTGCTCTCCCCCGGCATCGATTTCGTGCCGGAACGCATCGGCGGTCTTGCCGGCAATGAGGAGCGTATCCCCCATGCCTGGAAGGCAGGCCCGCAGACGGTGACGCTGCGCAAGCAGCTCGAGACCATGCCCGACGGCGGCGTGTTCGCCATGCACATCCCGCGCGCGCCCTACCGCTGCCCGCCCGGCCCCTACGAGCGCGCATGCCTGGTGGCCAACTATCTGCGCGAAGCCAAGCCCAAGTCCAAGGTCCTGGTGCTCGACGCCAACGGCGATATCCAGTCCAAGAAAGCCTTGTTCAGCCAGGCGTTCGAGCGCTACGGCGCCCTCGTAGAGTACGTACCCAACAGCGCACTGCAGTCGGTGGATGCCGCCACGCTCACCGCCGAGCTGGAATTCGACTCGATCAAGGCGGACGTGCTCAACGTGATCCCGCCGATGCGCGCGGGCGACATCGCAACGAAGTCCGGCCTGCCGCTGGTCAACGACGCCTGGGTGGACGTGGACTGGCTCACGCTCGAAGCCAAGGGCATGCCAGGTGTTCATGTGATCGGCGACGCCCTCTTCCCGGCGCCGACGATGCCGAAATCGGGGCACATGGCCAACCAGCACGGCAAGGTTGTCGCCGCAGCCATCCTCAACCTGTTCGAGGGTCTGCCGCCCAATCCCACGCCCGTGGTCATGAACACCTGCTACAGCTTCGTCGACAGCCGCAACGTCGTACACGTCGCCTCGGTGCACCAGTACGACGCCGACAAAAAGCAGCCGATGCCGGTCAGTGGCGCGGGCGGGCTCTCGCCGATGGCCAACGAGATCGAGGCCAAGGCCGCGCTCGCGTGGGCGCGCAACATCTGGGCCGACATGCTCGCCTGAGCGCAGCACGCAACAAAACGAAGGGGGCCGCTGGCCCCCTTTCTTCATGCCCCGCGGGACCGCCCTTCGGGCGCGCCGCTGGACTCACTCCAATGTACTGATGTACAGGGCAACCGCCTTGACCTCGAGCTCGGTGAGCTTGGAGGCGATGGAGTGCATGATCTCGTTGTCGTTGGTGCGCTCGCGCTTGTTGAAGGACTTCAACTGCGATTCGGTATATCGCGGCACTTGGCCGGCGAGGCGCGGCAACTCCTCCGTCCCGTGGCCGTTGTCGCCATGGCAGCCGGTGCACGCCGCCACACCCGAGTATTCGTTTCCGCGATGAAAGATGAAGCGCCCGATCGCGGCGAGCTCTTCATCTCGCGCCGGACGGGCCTTGGTCGGCTTCTTCTCGAAATACACGCCGAGGGCGAGCATCTCGTCCTTGGTGAGGTCCTGCGCCATGCCGTTCATGGTGTCGCTCTGGCGCCGCCCGGACTGGAAGTCCGCGAGCTGCTTGGCGATGTACTGATGGTGCTGTCCGGCCAGACGCGGATAGAGCGGCGAAGAGCTGTCACCCTCCGGACCGTGGCAAAGCGCACAGCGCCCGCCGCTGATCTCGGCCGCGCGAGCCAGATCGACCTCGGGCAGTTCGCCCGAAGCGATCGCCAGCGGCGTCGCAAGGCCCACAGCACAGGAAACGGCCAGCCTCTTCCAGATCTTCATCGCGCTCTCCTCGCGGCTCTCCGCTCGCCGCGCACCTGCGTGGCGTCTGATCATCACGGAGGATTATAAGAATTCCGCCATACTTTGGACAAGATCGAAACTAACAGATCAGAACCTGATCGATCAGACTCCGCTGCATCACATTCCGCGTTACCGCCCAAGCAGCACGGTCGCGCCGCCACACGCTTGCACACGGAGATCTCGCCGTTGCCGCGCGCCTGACCTCAGCGCTCTGCGGTCCAGCCCAGCTCCAGCATCCATGGAGCCGCCCCCGCTTGCAGTGCGCAGCGGACGTATTCGACCATTTCGTCCGGCAGGGCATCCTCCGCATACCAGTCGAGCCGGTCACACTTGTCCGGCTCGCAGATCCGCGGCGCACCATCGACATCGGTCGCTTCGAAGAAAAAGTCGATGCGATTGGTGTCTGAAAGCCGGTGCACCACACCCATCCAGGACAGCGACGCGCTCGCGACCCGAAGCCCTGTTTCCTCGAGCAACTCCCGGCAAGCTGCAGCCCGCACCGGCTCGCCCGGCTCCACGTGCCCGCCCGGCAAGCTGTACAGACCGTCGAAAAAGCCCGTCCCTGCGCGGCGCATGAGCAGAATCCGCCCCGCACGCCTGCAGATCACGTGCACCCCGGTGGGAATGCCGGCATGCATCAATGCTTGCCCGTGCTGCCGAAGCCTTCAGCACCGCGCACGCTGTGCTCGAAGCTGTCGACGATGTTGAAGCCCACCTGCAACACCGGCACCACCACCAGTTGGGCAATGCGCTCCATCGGCTGGATCGTGAAGCTGGCCCGCCCCCGATTCCAGACGGATACGAAGACCTGGCCCTGGTAGTCCGAATCGATCAACCCCACCAGGTTGCCAAGCACGATCCCATGCTTGTGCCCCAGGCCGGAGCGCGGCAGCACCATCGCGGCGAGACCGGGGTCCGCGAGATGGATGGCCAGGCCGCTCGGCACCAGCGTCGTCTCGCCGGGGTGAAGGGTGATCGGGCCCGGGAGGCAGGCGCGCAGGTCAAGCCCCGCCGCGCCCTCGGTCGCATACGCGGGCGGGTGTGTCCTGAGGCGCTCATCGAGCAGCTTGACGTCGATGCGGTGCATAAGCGGTTCTCCATCCCGCATGGCTGCGATGGCAGCGCGCGGCTGAGGTTTCAGTGTTCCCGCCGTCCGAGAAGGTCCGCGAGATGGGTAACGATGTCCCGCGCGACCTCGGCCTTGGGCGCGCGCGGCAGGGGGTGACGGCCGGCATCGTCATAGATGATCACGGTGTTGTCGTCCCCCCCCATACCGTCGCTGACCAGATTGCCCACCAGCATCGGCAGCCGCTTGTTGCGCCGCTTGCCTTCCGCGTAGGCGTCCAGGTCGCGGCTTTCGGCCGCAAAACCCACGCAGAAGGGCGGGCGCTCCAGCGCGGCCACTTCAGCGAGGATGTCCGGGTTCGGCGTGAGCGTGATCGTGAGCGTATCCCCACTTTTTTTCATCTTGTGTTCGGCCACCTGCTGCGGGCGGTAATCGGCCACCGCCGCCACGCCAATGAACACGTCAGCGCCCGGCAAGGCCGCGAACACCGCTTCGCGCATCTGCAGCGCCCCGGTCACGTCCACACGTCGCACCCCGACCGGCGCTGGCAGCCCCACCGGCCCGCTCACCAGCGCGACCTCGGCTCCGGCCTGCGCGCAGGCACGTGCCAGCGCATATCCCATCTTGCCCGAACTGATGTTGGTGATGCCACGCACCGGGTCAATCGCCTCGAAGGTCGGCCCCGCAGTGATCACCACCTTGCGGCCGGCGAGCCGCTTGGGCACGAAGAATGCCGAAAGATGCTCCACCAACTCCTCGGCCTCGAGCATGCGCCCCATGCCCGTCTCGCCACAGGCCTGGTCGCCCGCCGCGGGACCGAACACCGTGACCCCATCGGCACGTACCTGCGCCAGGTTGCGCTGCGTCGGCGGTGACGCCCACATCTGGCGGTTCATCGCCGGCGCGACGATCAGCGGTACGTCACGCGCAAGGCACAGGGTGCTGAGCAGATCGTCGGCGCGCCCCTGGGCGAGCCGCGCGATGAAATCGGCAGTCGCGGGCGCCACCAGAATCGCATCCGCATCGCGCCCGAGGTCGATGTGCGCCATGTTGTTGTCCATGCGCACATCCCAGAGCTCGGTCCACACCCGGTTGCCCGAGAGCGCCTGGAAGGTGACCGCGGTGACAAAGCGCGCTCCGCCCTCGCTCAGCACCACGTGCACATCGGCCCCCGCCTTGCCGAGCAGTCGTACGAGCTCGGCAGCCTTGTAGGCGGCGATGCCACCGGTGACCCCGAGAACAATCCTGCGGCCCTTCAGAATATTCATGACGTACGCTTATAATCGATGGCAGTTCATGCCCTTGTCACTGGCGCGGCGCGCGCCCTGAGGAGTCCCGTACGATGGCGATCACCGACTGGCCGGCAGAAGAGCGCCCCCGCGAAAAACTGCTTGCCCGCGGCGCTGCAGCCCTGTCCGACGCCGAGCTGCTGGCGATCTTCCTGCGCGTGGGCATCCCGGGCCAGAGCGCGGTGGATCTGGCACGCGTGCTTCTCGTTCGCTTCGGCAGCCTGACCCGCATGTGCGGCGCGAGTGCACGGGACTTCTCCGCGGTACCCGGCATGGGCCTGGCGAAGTATGCCCAACTGCAGGCCGCGATGGAACTGTCGAGGCGAGCCCTGACCGAAACCCTGCGCGAACGCCCGCTGTTCGATTCGCCGCAGGTCGTGCGCGACTGGTTGCGCCTGCGTCTGGGCCACCTTCCGCACGAAACCTTCTGCATTCTCCTGCTCGATGCGAGACATTGCCTGATCGACGCCGTAGACCTGTTTAGGGGGACCCTCACCCAAACCTCGGTTTACCCGCGCGAGGTCGTCAAACTCGCCCTCGCACACAACGCCGCAGCGGTCATCCTCGCCCACAACCACCCCTCCGGCGCCGCCGAACCCAGCACCGCGGACGAGTTGCTCACCCGCGCACTGAAAGATGCGCTCGGCCTCGTCGATGTGCGCGTACTCGACCATTTCGTGGTCCCGGCACACGGATCTCCGGTATCATTCGCCGAACGCGGCCTGCTGTAAGCCCTTACCGGCCAGCACACCGGCAGTTTTCCCACGAACAGCTCACGAAATTCACGCGCACGATCCCGGCGCGGGGCTTGCCATGAGCGCACATGTTCGTTTATCCTTTTGCGTTTTCCGCAATCAGAATTCCCTGGAGCATCGTATGGCTCGCGTCTGCCAAGTGACCGGTAAAGCACCGATGGTGGGAAATAACGTTTCCCACGCTAACAACAAAACCAAGCGCCGTTTTCTGCCCAACCTGCAGAGCCGTCGCTTCTGGAGCGAAGGCGAGAACCGCTGGATCCGCCTGCGCGTTTCCAACGCCGGTCTTCGCACGATCGACAAGAAAGGCATCGACGTCGTCGTTGCCGAGCTTCGCGCCCGTGGCGAGAAGCTTTAAGCAACCGAACTGAACGGAGAAAGCCATGGCCAAGGGCATCCGCGAGAAGATCAAGCTGGAGTCGACCGCCGGTACGGGTCACTTCTACACGACCACGAAGAACAAGCGCACCACCCCCGGTAAGCTCGAGTTCAACAAGTACGACCCCGTCGCTCGCAAGCACGTGCCGTACAAGGAAATCAAGCTCAAGTAAGGCTTGTGCGGGCGCTTGCCGCCCGCGACGTTGCGCGGAATCTCCCCGCAATGCGCCGGTCGGCAGCGCAAGCTGCGTCAGCTCCAGAATGCACGAAGGCCATCAGCTCGCTGATGGCCTTCGTGTTTCAATACCCGCGTTTCACGCAAGGCCGGCCTGCCGGCCGACCTGCTGCATCATGCACGCTGGATGTTCGAGGCTTGCTTGCCCTTCGGACCCTGGGTCACCTCGAAGGAGACCTTCTCGCCTTCCTTGAGCGACTTGAAGCCGTTCATGTTGATGGCCGAGAAATGCGCAAACAAGTCCTCGCTTCCATCATCCGGCGTGATGAAGCCGAAACCCTTGGAATCGTTGAACCACTTGACGGTACCAGTTGCCATATTGCTTGAATCCTTCAAGGTTGCTCTTTACTCCGCAGCGGTGCTGCTGCGGTTGCTGTGGCGCCGACGAAGGATCAGTACTACCTCGGATCTCCTCGGCATCAAGTCCCGGCCTGCGCACGCAGCCGGTTTTACGCATTCGGCACGGCAGCGTCAACGGTCTTTCGCACCCCCACGGATACCGCAGCGCAGCATCGATCACCCTCCCGATGCGCCCCGCGGACCTCCAGGCCGCGAGGCAAAAGGGCTTCGGCGCATTGCGCATTGCACGATCGATGCCTTCACCTTCGCGCCGAAACAACACCGGCGCGCGCGCCGCAAGATCCATCAGCGCTCGCGTGTGCGCCTGCCTTCAGCCGCTCGTCCGCCTGCCGACGTGCGCGCAGCCAGCGTTTTGACTGATCACAGTTCAAGGCCCGGCTGCCGCTCATTTGCCGCTCATCTGCCGTGTTGCACTCTCGTTCGACTTCATTAGAATGGTTTCATGGGCACCCGAAAACAAGATGAAGTCATTCTCGAAGCAAAGCGGACACAGACGCGTCCGCCCCCCCTTTTCAGGGTGCTTCTGTTGAACGACGATTACACGCCGATGGATTTCGTCATCGCCGTGCTGCAGAAATATTTCGGCATGGATCGCGAACGTGCCACGCGAGTCATGCTCCAAGTCCACAGAGAGGGCATGGGGGTATGCGGCGTCTTCCCAAGAGACATCGCCACGACCAAGGTAGAGCAGGTCACCTCGTTTGCTCGTCAGCATCAGCATCCGCTGGCATGCGTGATGGAGGAGAATTGAATGATCGCGCAAGAGCTTGAAGTCAGCCTGCATATGGCTTTCGTCGAGGCACGTCAGAAACGCCACGAGTTCATCACCGTGGAGCATCTTCTGCTTGCCCTGTTGGATAACCCGTCCGCGGCACAGGTGCTACGCGCCTGCAATGCGGAAGTCGCCGATTTGCGCCGCGAACTGGCGAATTTCATCGAGGAGCACACGCCCCGCATCGAAGGCACCGAGGACATCGACACGCAACCGACGCTTGGCTTCCAGCGCGTCATCCAGCGCGCCATCCTTCACGTCCAGTCCTCCGGCAAGAAGGAGGTCACCGGCGCGAACGTGCTGGTCGCAATCTTCGGTGAGAAGGATTCGCATGCGGTGTATTTCCTGCAGAAGCAGAACATCTCCCGCCTCGACGTGGTGAACTTCATCTCGCACGGCATCGCCAAGACGCCGCCGCAAGGTGGTTCGGCCCCCTCCCGTGGCGAAGCGGAAGCAGGTGAGCAGGAGCAGGAAGACAAGCAAGGCGGCGGCGCACTCGAAGCCTACACGCAGAACCTCAACCAGCAGGCCCTGGTGGGCAAGATCGACCCCCTGATCGGCCGCGAGAAAGAGGTCGAACGCGTCATCCAGACCCTGTGCCGTCGGCGCAAGAACAACCCCTTGCTCGTCGGAGAAGCCGGCGTGGGCAAGACCGCGATTGCCGAAGGACTGGCACGCCGCATTGTCGAAGGCCGCGTACCCGAGATTCTGGAGGATGCCCAGGTCTATGCGCTCGACATGGGCTCGCTGCTCGCGGGCACCAAATACAGGGGTGACTTCGAGCAGCGCCTGAAGGCGGTGCTCAAGCAACTCACCGAGAGCCCGAGCTCCATCCTGTTCATCGACGAGATCCACACGCTGATCGGTGCGGGTGCAGCTTCGGGCGGCACGCTGGACGCATCCAACCTGCTCAAGCCGGCGCTCTCCTCCGGTCAGCTGAAGTGCATCGGCGCCACGACCTACAACGAGTTCCGCCAGGTGTTCGAGAAGGACCACGCCCTCTCCAGGCGCTTCCAGAAGATCGACGTGGTCGAGCCGTCCGTCGCCGAGACCATCGAGATCCTCAAGGGGCTCAAGACCCGTTTCGAGGAGCACCACGGGATCAAGTACAGCAGTTCGGCGCTCTCGAGCGCGGCCGAACTGTCAGCCAAGTACATCAACGACCGCCACCTGCCGGACAAGGCGATCGACGTCATCGACGAGGCCGGCGCGGCACAGCGCATTCTGCCCAAGTCGAAGCAGAAGAAGACCATCGGCAAGAACGAGATCGAGGAGATCGTCGCCAAGATCGCCCGCATCCCGCCGCGCACGGTGTCCAACGACGACAAGGCGGCACTGAAGACACTTGAGCGCGACCTCAAGAATGTCGTTTTCGGCCAGAACGCTGCGATCGAGGCGCTGGCCAAGGCAATCAAGATGTCACGCTCCGGTCTCGGCAACCCCCAGAAGCCGATCGGCTCCTTCCTGTTCTCCGGCCCCACCGGTGTCGGCAAGACCGAGGTCGCCCGACAGCTCGCCTACACCCTGGGCATCGAGCTGGTGCGCTTCGACATGTCCGAGTACATGGAGCGCCATGCCGTCAGCCGCCTGATCGGCGCTCCCCCGGGTTACGTCGGCTTCGACCAGGGTGGCCTGCTGACCGAGCAGATCAGCAAGAAGCCGCACTGCGTCCTGCTGCTCGACGAGATCGAGAAGGCCCACCCGGACATCTATAACATCTTGCTGCAGGTCATGGACCACGGCACGCTGACGGACAACAACGGCCGCCAGGCGGACTTCCGCAATGTGATCCTCGTCATGACCACCAACGCGGGCGCGGAGGCCATGCAGAAGTCGGTGATCGGCTTCTCGGCCAAGCGCGAGGCGGGCGACGAGATGAGCGAGATCAAGCGCCTGTTCACGCCGGAGTTCCGTAACCGGCTGGATGCAATGATTTCCTTCAAGGCGCTCGACAACGAGATCATCCTGCGCGTGGTCGACAAGTTCCTGATGCAGCTCGAGGCGCAGTTGCACGAGAAGAAGGTCGAGGCCCATTTCAGCGAGGAACTCAAGGCCTGGCTGGCGGAAACCGGCTTCGACCCGCTGATGGGCGCCCGTCCGATGGCCCGCCTGATCCAGGACACCATCCGCGCCGCGCTCGCCGACGAGCTGCTGTTCGGTCGCCTGGTCAATGGTGGCAAGGTCACCATCGACCTCGACGAGAACGACAAGGTCAAGCTCGTTTTCGAGGAAACGGAAGCGGCCACCGCCTGATCCATGCGCCTCTGCGGCAAGACGGCACGCCTGCGGTAACGCGGCGTGCCGTTTTTTTCATACCGCTCCCACGCAGCGCCCCAAGCCCAGGCGCACAAGGCACAGAACGCTTCGCGGATCGTCTCGTTTATCATGCCCGCTCCCGCGCCGGTCGCCCGACGCATAGCCCCCTTCTTTCGAGGAGCCAGCATGAATATCCAGACAGCCGACCTTTGCGACGCCCACGAAGACAAGCTCGCCGTCGTGGCACCCATGTTCGCCAGCTACGGAGGCCGCGCCGCCTTCGGCGGACCGATCTCCACGTTGAAGCTGTTCGAGGACAACTCCTTCGTGCGCAAGGCGGTGGAGAGCCCGGGCGAAGGTCGCGTACTCGTCATAGACGGCGGCGCCTCGATGCGCTGCGCGCTCGTCGGCGACCAGCTCGCCGAGCTGGCGGTGAAGAACGGCTGGGCAGGCATCCTCGTCTATGGCTGCATCCGCGACTCGAAAGCGATTGGCGAGATGGACCTCGGCGTGTTCGCGCTCGGCACCCATCCAAAGAAGACGGTCAAGCGTAACACCGGCGAGATTGACGTGCCGGTGAGCTTCGGTGGCGTCACCTTCCAGCCGGGCCACTACGTCTACGCGGACGAGGATGGCGTGATCGTCAGCGCCGAAGCCCTGCTGTAAACCTGTCGCTGCCGAAACGGGCTGGAGGCGATCCGGTGGCGGCCCACCGGCTTCGCCACCGGCGCTGCGTGCAGCGCAACACGAAAGAGGTGAAAAACCATTTCACAGCGCTCCACATTCTTTCACGATACAAAAAATAAGATCCAAGCAACTGTTTTTCAAGAAGAAGATTTTTTCTTATGTCTTATATAAGACATATTGCTGCTGCGCAGAATGACCCCTATACTTCCGTCCCATCTGCAGCAGGTTTCTCCCTCGAGCCAGCTGCAGCCGTAACACCGCGACCGGTGCCTGAAACCGCCGCGATGGTTGACCCCCTTCTGCACTGACAAGGACGCATCATGACTCTGACCCGCGAACAGCAAATCGCCGCCCTGGAAAAAGACTGGGCCGAGAACCCCCGTTGGAAGGGCGTCAAGCGCGGTTACACCGCCGCCGACGTCGTCCGCCTGCGCGGCAGCCTGCAGCCCGAGTACACCCTGGCCCAGCGTGGCGCCAAGGTGCTGTGGGAGAAGGTCAACGGCGGCGCCAAGAAGGGTTATGTGAACGCCTTCGGCGCGATCACCGCCGGTCAGGCCATGCAGCAGGCCAAGGCTGGCCTGGAAGCCGTGTATCTGTCGGGCTGGCAGGTCGCCGCCGACGGCAACACCTCCGAGACCATGTACCCGGATCAGTCGCTGTACGCCTACGACTCGGTGCCGACCATGGTTCGTCGCATCAACAACACCTTCAAGCGCGCGGACGAAATCCAGTGGTCGCGTGGTGTCAACCCGGGCGACAAGGAATTCATCGACTACTTCCTGCCGATCGTCGCTGACGCTGAAGCCGGTTTCGGCGGCGTGCTGAACGCCTTCGAACTGATGAAGAACATGATCGCCGCGGGTGCCGCCGGGGTGCACTTCGAAGACCAGCTGGCCGCCGCCAAGAAGTGCGGCCACATGGGTGGCAAGGTGCTGGTGCCGACCCGTGAAGCCATCGAGAAGCTGATCTCCGCGCGTTTCGCCGCCGACGTCATGGGTGTGCCCACCCTGATTCTGGCCCGTACCGATGCCGAGGCTGCCAACCTGATCACCTCCGACTACGACGCCAACGACAAGCCCTTCCTCACCGGCGAGCGCACCCAGGAAGGCTTCTACCGCGTCAAGAACGGTCTGGAGCAGTCGATCTCCCGCGGCGTCGCTTACGCTCCCTACGCCGACCTGGTGTGGTGCGAAACCGGCGTGCCCGATATCGGCTTCGCCCGCGAGTTCGCCCAGGCCGTGCTGGCCGCCTGCCCGGGCAAGCTGCTGTCCTACAACTGCTCGCCGTCCTTCAACTGGAAGAAGAACCTCAACGACTCGCAGATCGCCTCCTTCCAGGAAGAGCTGTCGGCGCTGGGCTACAAGTACCAGTTCATCACCCTGGCTGGTATCCACGTCAACTGGTACAACACCTTCAAGTTCGCCCACGCTTACGCTCGCGGCGAAGGCATGAAGCACTACGTCGAAATGGTCCAGGAGCCGGAATTCGCCGCGCGCGAACAAGGCTACACCTTCGTGTCCCACCAGCAGGAAGTCGGCACCGGCTACTTCGACGAAGTCACCACCGTGATCCAGGGCGGCTCGTCCTCGGTCAAGGCGCTGACCGGCTCGACCGAAGAAGAGCAGTTCCACTAAGAAACTGCATCCCCGCATAACAAGGGGGAGGAGACGAGGCCATCCTGCGGGGTGGCCTTTTCTTTGAGCCGGCGATAGCGGGATGCGCCCGCGTTCGAGCCCCGCCCACGACAGGGCCGCCCCGCAGGGCAGCCCTTCTTCGTCAACGCATCCGCGAAATCTGAGGATCAGCCGCGGCCCGGCCCCATGCCGCTACCGTTATGCGGTCCGCCCCTGCCGCCACGCATGCCGCGGTCGCCCTTGCGCCCCATGTTCTGGAACTCGGCGTCGAACACCGTCTTCTGCGCATCACTCAAGGTCGCATAGAAGGTTTCGACCGATTTGCGCGCCTGGGCCATCTCGGTCTGACGCAGGGAGCCCATCTCTTCCATGCGCTGCATGCGCTGCAGCGCAGTCTGCGCCACACCCGCCGCACTACGCTCGGCCATGCCCGTCGCCATACGCTCGGCACGCGCCTTCATGTCGGACTTGAAAGTCTCAAAGGCTGCCTTCTGCTCGGGCTTCAGCGCAAGCGACAACTCCAGGCGGGCCATATGAAGCTCAGCACGCTGGGCCATGCGGGCCTTCACCTGCTCGGGTTCGACCTGCGTCCAGCCCGCCTTGCCGCCGCGCATGCCGTCGCAGTGACCACCCCATGCGAGTACCGCGGTGGAACCCATTGCGCCAGTGGCGATGAGGGCAGCAGCGAGCGAAGTTTTCATCCAGGTTTTCATGATCGTTCTCCTGTGGGTTTCCAAGTGGGTGTTGCCCGTTCGCTTGGGCGACGGAGCCATTACATCACCGCGGTGTAAGCCCCATTTGTCCGGCAGCGGCGCTTTTGCAGCCTCTTGTCTCAGAGGCCGTGTTTGATACGCTGGGATACAAACCTCCCCTCACCCGCGCTTATGATCCCGGCCATGGAGAATCCTGCATGAACACCGCCGACCACATCCTGATCGTCGATGACGACCGCGACATCCGCCAGTTGCTCGCCGACTACCTCGAGAAGCAGGGGCTGCGCTGCACCACTGCGGCCGACGGCCGCGAGATGAAGGCGGCACTCGAGGCACACCGTATCGACATGATCGTGCTCGACGTGATGATGCCCGGTGAGGACGGCCTGAGCCTGTGCCGCAACCTGCGCGCAGGCGGCGGGGCGCACGCGAACACCCCGATCCTGATGCTGACCGCACGCGGCGAGGACATGGACCGCATCATCGGTCTGGAGATGGGCGCGGACGATTACCTGCCCAAACCCTTCGTGCCACGCGAACTGTTCGCGCGCATCCGCGCGGTGCTGCGCCGCACCCGCGCGCTGCCGCCCAATCTGGAGGCCGCGCCGCCGGCCAACGCGCGTACGCTGCGCTTCGCGCACTGGCTGCTAGACACGGTCAACCGTCACCTCATCGATGCGGACGGCAGCGTGGTCGCGCTCTCGGGTGCGGAATACCGCATGTTGAGCGTGTTCCTGTCGCACCCGCAGAAGGTTCTCTCGCGCGACCAACTGATGGAACTCACCCAGGGGCGCGAAGCGGACGTGTTCGATCGCTCGATCGACCTGCTGGTGAGCCGCCTGCGCCAGCGCCTGGGCGACAACGCGCGGGAGTCGTCCATCATCAAGACGGTGCGCAACGAAGGCTATGTGCTCGCCAGCGAAGTCAGCGTCGGCGACACTGCGCCGCTAGGCAGCACCCCATGAACCTGCACGGGCCATCCTGGCTGCACCGCCTCGCGCCGCGCACGCTCTTTGCCCGCCTGATGCTGATCTGGATGGTCGGCATCGCGCTGGTGCTCGCGGTGAGCTTCGCCCTCTTCGTCGGCGAGCGCGAACGCGTGGGGCGCAGTGCGCTGTTCGAAGGTGTCGCTCAGGAGATCGCCACCGCAGCCGATCTGCTCGATTCCATGTCCGGCCCCGAACGCGAGCGCTGGCTCGACGAGATCGGTCGCCGCCGCCTGCGCCTGGCGCTGCGGCCGCCGCACGAACACCTTCGCCCACTCGCCGGCGAACACCCGCTGCGCACCGCGCTGCAAGCGGCGATGCCGCAGCGCAGCTTCGACATGTACACCCACCGCCGCAACGAACGCTCGCATCCGATGCTGCTCGTACTCGTTCATCTGGCCGACGGTACACCGCTGCAGATCCGCCTGCCCGACATTCCCCCCGCGCCACCGGTGATCCAGCGTGCGCCCGAGCGTCTGCTTGCTGCACTTGCGGCGCTGGTGCTGGGCGTAGGCCTGCTCACCTGGATCGCAGTGCGGCTGGCCACCCGCCCGCTGTCACGCATGGCCGAGGCTGCACGCGCACTGGGCGAAGACCCCGGGCGGGCCCCGATGGCGGTGCGCGGCCCAACCGAGGTCGCACAGGCAGCCGCCGCATTCAACCAGATGCAGCAACGCATCTCGGAACACGTCACCGAGCGCACCCGCATCCTGGCGGCCATCTCGCACGATCTGCAGACACCGATCACCCGACTGCGATTGCGCGCCGAGATGGTCGAGGACGAAGACCTGCGCACCCGCATCCAGTCGGACCTCGACGCGATGCAGGGGCTGGTCAAGGAGGGCCTGGCCTATGCGCGCAGCCTGGACGAGCGCACCGCACCGCAGCCAATCGAGCTCGGCCCGCTGCTGCAGGCGCTTGCCGAGGATGCGCGCGACATGGGCTGGATGGTGCGGGTGCCCGAGGACTGCAGCGGACGGGTCATCGGCAACCCGCCCGCACTGCGCCGCGCACTGTGGAACCTGATCGAGAACGGGGTGAAGTTCGGCGAGACGGTCGAGCTCACGTTCGCATGCGACGCGGCACACTGCGAGATCCTCGTCCGCGACCATGGCCCCGGCTTGCCCGAAGCCGAATTCGAGAAGGTGTTCGAGCCCTTCTACCGCACCGAATCATCGCGCAACCGCGAGACTGGCGGCACCGGACTGGGGCTGGCGATCGCCCGCAACCTGCTGCGCGGCCAGGGCGGCGAGGTGAGCCTGCGTAATCACCCTCAGGGCGGACTCGAGGCCTGCGTACAGCTGCCGCTGCGGTAGCGGCCCGCCAGCGCGTGGAAAGCCGCCAGCGACTCGGCACGACGCTCCGCGCTCCAGCCCAGTTCCGCGGCGAGGATGTCCGCCACCGGCGCAGCGGCTGCTTGCGCTGCCGCCGCATCCAGGAACAACACCCGGCTGCGCCGCGCGAGCACGTCCTCCACATCGAGCGCGAAGCCCTCACGCACGGCATGGCGCACCGCATCCACCCCGGGCAGCAGGCCGGCACGCTGGCCACCCGGCAGCAGCGCCGCATCATGCGGGGCAGTGCAGCCCCAGGGCATGTCGCAATCCAGCCCCAAGGTGGCCGTCGGCGAGGCCCGGTGCGCAAGGCCCGCCACCGCCTCCGCGCGATCGATCGCCTGCTCCGCCATGCTGCGGTACGTGGTCCACTTTCCGCCCAGCACGCTCACCAGGCCCCGCGCCGACACCTCAACCCGGTGCTCGCGCGAGATGCGACTGCTCGCCTCGGCGGATGACCCGCCCAGCAGCGGACGCAAGCCGGCGAACACGCTGCGCACATCCGCCATGCCAGGCGCACGCACCAGCCAGCGCCCTGCGGCGGCAAGCAAGCCCTCGACCTCTCCGGCAAGCGGCGCCGGCTCCTCCGCCACATCGTCTCGGGGCGTGTCGGTCGTACCAATCAGCAGCTTGCCCTGCCAGGGAATCATGAACAGCACCCGCCCGTCATCAGTGTGCGGCACGAGCAGTGCATCTAGCCCCGGGAGGAACGCCGCATCGACCACCAGATGCACGCCCTGGCTGGGCTGGAGCAGCGTATGCGCCCGCGGGTCTGCCATGCGCCGCACCGCATCGCCCCAGACCCCGGTGGCGTTGACCACGACCCGCGCCAACACTTCGAAACTGCGTCCGCTCGCACGCTCGGCCAGCACCGCGCCGCACACGCGGCCACCCGCTTGCAGCAGCCCGTCCGCCCGGCAGTGGTTCAACACCAGCGCCCCATGCTGGCTGGCGCTGCGGGCGAGCGAGAGTGCCAGTGCGGCATCGTCGAACTGCGCATCCCAGTACGCCACGCCACCTGCCCCCGGGGTGAGAACCCCTGGCATCATCGCACCCAGGGCTGCCGGCCCCAGCCCCTCACAGGGTGCAATGCGCAGCCCGCCCGCAAGCCGGTCGTAGAGTCCCAGGCCCACCCGCAAACGCAGCCGGTCGAGCCGCCCACGCGCCGGCACCACAAAGCGCAGCGGGCGTACCAGGGCCGGCGCGTTGCGCAGCAGATGACCGCGCTCACGAAGGGCCTCGCGCACGAGCGAAAACCGGCCCTGCGCAAGGTAGCGCACGCCGCCATGGATCAGCTTGGTCGAGCGAGAACTGGTCCCCGCGGCAAAGTCACGCGCTTCGACCAGCAGCACCGAATACCCGCGCGCCGCGGCATCGAGCGCGCAACCGAGGCCAGTGGCACCGCCGCCGATGACAAGCACGTCCCATGACGGCGTCGCTGCCAGCCGCGCCAACAGGGCGTCACGGGAATAGGGGGCGGACATTCAGACGGACTCCGCCCCCTGCCCCACCTCCTGCGCCCAATCGCGCGCACGTTCGACCGCCCGTGCCCACAATACACGCGCCTCGGCCCGACGTGCCGGCGACCAGCGAGGCTCGAAGCAGCGGTCGAGTTGCCAGCGCGCGGCGATCTCATCCTCGTCCTGCCACAGGCCGCACCCCAGCGCGGCAAGACACGCCGCGCCCAACGCAGTGGTTTCGAGCAAGCGCGGGCGCAGCACCGGCACCCCCAGCACATCCGCCTGCAACTGCATCAGCAGATCGTTGGCCGCCGCACCGCCGTCTACACGCAGTTCGTTCAACGCAGCCGCGCCATCACGGGCCATGGCATCGACCAAGTCTGCGCTCTGCAGCGCGATTGCCTCCAGCGCCGCGCGCGCGATGTGCGCCGCACCGCTGCCACGCGACAGCCCCAGCAGCGTGCCGCGTGCACGTGCATCCCAGTACGGTGCCCCTAGGCCGGTAAACGCCGGCACCAGCACCACCCCGCCACTGTCGGGCACACTCGCCGCGAGCGCCTCCACCTCGGCAGCCTTCTTCACCAGCCCAAGTCCGTCCCGCAGCCACTGCACCACGGCGCCGCCCATGAACACGCTGCCTTCGAGCGCATAACTGGCCTGTCCGCCGGCGCTGCACCAGCCCACCGTGCTCAGCAGCCGGTTGCGCGAGATCACCGGACGCGTGCCGGTGTTCATGAGCAGGAAGCAGCCCGTACCATAGGTGTTCTTCGCCATGCCGGGGCGCAGGCACGCCTGGCCGAAGGTCGCTGCCTGCTGGTCGCCGCCAATGCCGGCGATCGGGATGGCCGCACCGAAAACCCGCGCATCCGTCTCGCCGCAAACACCGCTACTCGGCACCACTCGCGGCAGCAGCGCACGCGGGATGCGAAAGCGCTCGAGCAGCACCGGGTCCCAGTCCAGCGCACGAAGGTTGAAGAGCAGCGTGCGCGAGGCGTTACCGGGATCGGTGACGTGCAGGCGTCCGCCGCTCAGGTGCCACACGAGCCAGCTGTCCACCGTGCCGAAGGCAAGTTCCCCCGCCTCGGCACGCACGCGGGCCCCGGGGACGCTGTCGAGCAACCAGGCCAGTTTGGTCGCGGAAAAATACGGATCGAGTTCCAGCCCCGTGCGCTCACGCAGCTCTTCCGCCCAGCCCAGAGCGCGCAAGCGCTCGCACTCGGCGGCGGTGCGGCGGTCCTGCCACACGATCGCGGGGGCGAGTGCACGTCCGCTTGCGCGCTCCCACAACACGGTGGTCTCGCGCTGGTTGGCGATGCCGATCGCGGTCACCGCACGTGCCGGAACACCGGCATTGGCGAGCGCCTCGCGCGCACAATCGAGCTGGGTGCGCAAAATGTCGTTCGCATCATGCTCGACCCGGTCCGGCGCGGGGAAGTGCTGGGCGAACTCGGCCTGCGCGAGGCCACACACGCGCAAGCCCTCATCGAACACGATGGCGCGCGAACTGGTCGTGCCCTGGTCGAGGGCGAGCAGGTAAGCCATGGTGATCTCCGGTCGGTGCGTGCGTACGATGACGCAAGCCTAACCCCGAAACACGGTTCTGGGGCGACTCCGGCCAAGCACGGCCGCGCCCCCGGCAAATTTTCGCGGCAGCGGCCCCGCGCGTGCCCCCTATACGCCCCTATACGCCCCAACAGGCCCCTGTACGCCGCAATACGCCTCGCACCGCCGTCTCGGTGCGCTCGCTGTCGATTGCCGCTGCTCCTCCGCACAGGGCTGCATTGTGTTCCAATGAGCGGCTTCCACGCTGCAGTGCAACAATCGCCATGCCCGCCTTCTGGATGATCATTTCGTGCTTCCTCTTCGCCTGCATGGGCGTATGCGTAAAGCTTGCCTCGGCCGAGTTCTCGACCGGAGAGATCGTCTTCTACCGCGGCTTCGTGAGCGGGCTGATGATGCTCGCCCTCGCCGCCACGCGCGGCATACCGCTGCGCACACCGAACTGGCGCATGCATGTTTCGCGCAGCCTGTCGGGGTCGATCGCACTGGGTTGCTACTTCTTCGCGATCGGCCTGCTGCCGCTGGCCACCGCGGTCACACTCAACTACACATCGCCGCTGTTCGTCGCCCTCCTGCTCGCGCTCTTCTTCGGCGAACGCCTGCGCTGGACGGCCAGCCTCGCCGTGCTTGCGGGCTTTGCGGGGGTGATCCTGCTGCTGCGCCCCACCCTGCAACCCGAGCAATGGATCGGTGCCGCGGTTGGCCTGGGCTCGGGCGCCATGGCGAGCCTGGCTTACATCAGCCTGCGCGAACTCGGCCGGGCCGGCGAACCGGAGGTGCGGACGGTATTCTGGTTCTCGGTGATGACCACCGTCGTCGGCCTGAGCTGGGCGCTGACCGGGGAGATCCACACACCCGACGACTCCGAGTTCGCGACCCTGGCCGGGGTCGGCCTGTTCGGCGGCCTCGCCCAGCTCGCGATGACGCGTTCCTACCGCTACGGTCGCACGGTGGTGTCGGCCAATCTCAGCTACGCCACGGTGATCTTCGCCAGCCTGTTCGGCATGCTGCTATGGGACGAGCGCATGCCATGGTCGTCCTGGGCCGCCATCGGCCTGATCATCGCCGGCGCCATCACGGTGTCGCTGGCCACCCGCAGCAGGCCCGCGCCGACCGACACACCCACGCCGGAGCACGCATCGACGCGCAATTGAGCCCGTTCCCGGTCGCGGATATAGTGGAGCCATCCTTGGCCATCATCGTACGGCCACCCTTCGCGGCGAACTCATGGAGGCTGTCATGATCAGTACCGAGCACACGGACAAGCTGGTTTCGGTCACCGTATTCGGTGAATTCACTCTGGCCGACTACAAGGAATTCGAGGAACTGGCGAACTACCACATCCAGTTCAGCGGCCGCATAGACGTACTGCTCGACCTGCGCCAGATGGCGGGCTTCACGCTCGACGTCGCGTGGGAGGAGATCAAGTTCTCGCGCGAACACGCAAAGGACTTCGGCCGCATCGCAGTGATCACCGAAGACGAGTGGCTGACCTGGAGCGCTTGGGTTTCGCAGTTCTTCGTCGACGCCGAAGTCAAGGTCTTCGACGACGAGCAGGAAGCACGCGGCTGGCTGGCCGCGGACGCTGAGGCGTCTGCCGAATCGTGAGCGCAGGCCCGAATGCCGTCATGGGTGCAGGCTTCTCGACCCTCGTCACGGTAGACACGCTGGCACCACACATCGACGATCCGGGCTGGGTCGTTTTCGACTGCCGCTTCGACCTCGCGGACGCAAGCTTCGGACGCCGGGCCTACGCCGACAGTCATCTGCCCGGCGCGTTCTTCCTCGATTTGGAAGAGGACCTCTCAGGCCCGAAGAGCGGATTCAACGGCCGCCACCCGCTGCCCGATTCCGCACGCCTGTCCGCACGCCTCGCCGCCTGCGGCGTGGGAAAGGGCAGCCAGGTCGTCGCCTACGACGACGCTGGCGGCATGTCAGCGGCCAGACTATGGTGGCTGCTGCGCTGGCTGGGCCACACCCGCGTCGCTGTACTGGACGGCGGCTTCCAGGCCTGGCTGGAGGCCAGCCTTCCCGTCACGGCCGCCCCGCCCGCTGCGCGCGCTGCGCAGTTTGACGGCAAGCCAGGACCACAAGGAGTGACGGTCGACGAGGTACTCGCACACCTCGGCAGCCCGGAGATGCTGCTCGTGGACGCCCGCAGCCCGGACCGTTTCCGCGGCGAGAACGAAATGCTCGATCCGGTGGCCGGCCACATCCCTGGCGCGGTGAACCGCTTCTACCGCGACAACATGGACGAACGCGGACGCTTCAAGGCACCCTTGGACCTGCGCGCGGAATTCCTGAATCTGCTCGGCACACACGACGCGCACGAGATCGTGCATCAGTGCGGCTCGGGCGTTTCAGGCTGCGTGAATGTGCTCGCGATGGAGCTCGCCGGACTCACCGGCTCCCGCCTGTACGCCGGGTCGTGGAGCGAGTGGTGCGCCGACCCTTCGCGCCCCGTGCGCACGCGCCCAGCCTGAAGCCAAGCCTTGGCCGTGCAAGCCCGACCCTGCGCATTGCGCGTGTCCCTCACCAGTCGACCTTCTCCACCTCGCCGAGCGAGCGCCCGAGGAAGCGCTCGCCGATGGTCTGGAAGCGCAGCGGCACGTCGCTGACCACGAATCGATATGCGGCAGGCTCACCCCCAGCGCGCGCCAGACCATCCCGCTGCAGTCGCTGCGCGGCGAATTCGGCGGTGGTCACGGCAGAATCGATGAGTTGCACGCGCGGCCCGATCACGTCGCGCAGCAAGGGCTTCAGCAGCGGATAGTGGGTGCACCCCAGGACCAGACTGTCGACCTCCTCGGCCAGTACCGGCCGCAGATACTCCTGCGCGGTCAGGCGGGTGACGGGATGATCCAGCCAGCCCTCCTCCACCAGCGGCACGAACAGCGGGCAGGCCTGCGAATACACACGCACCGAAGGGTCGAGCTCGTGCATGCGACGGGCATAGGCGTTGCTGTTGATGGTCGTGGGCGTCCCGATCACGCCCACGCGGCGCCCGGGCGAGCTCGCCACTGCGGCACGTGCGCCCGCCTCGATGACGTCCAGCACCGGAATGCCGGCCGCGAGGCGGTGCACCACCTCGGCAGCGACCGCAGCAATGGTATTGCAGGCGATGATCAGCATCTTGACGTCGCGCTTCAGCAGGAACTCGGTGATCTGCGCGGTGAAGTGCTCGATCGTGGCGACTGATTTGACGCCGTAGGGCACGCGGGCGGTATCGCCGAAATAGACGATGTCCTCGAGCGGCAGACGCTCCATCAGCGCGCGCACCACGGTGAGCCCGCCCACGCCGGAATCGAACACCCCGATCGGGCGCGCGGGCGCACTCATCGCCCTGCTCCCGGGCGGCACTGATGACGCATCAAGACAGCACCACCGAGGCGAACTTGCGCTTACCGACCTGCAGCACGACGGTCTCACCGGCGCGAAGCAGCAAGCCCTTGTCTTCTGCGCGCTCGCCATCGATGCGCACCCCCCCCTGCTCGATCATGCGCATCGCCTCCGAAGTCGTGCCGGTGAGCCCGGCCTGCTTCAGCACCTGGAACAGCGGCATGCCCTCTGCACCGACACGCACGCTCACCTGCGCAATGTCATCGGGGATCGCGTTGCGCTGGAAACGTGCCTGGAAATCGGCGAGCGCCTCTTCGGCGGCACGCTGCCCATGGAAGCGAGCGACGAACTCCATCGCCAGCATCACCTTCACATCACGCGGGTTACGCCCTCCCTCCACATCCGCGCGCAACTGCGCGATCTCGGTGGTAGAGCGGAAGGACAGCAACTCGTAGTAGCGCCACATCAGCGTGTCGGAAACCGACATGGTCTTGCCGAAGATCTCCTTCGCCGGCTCGGCGATGCCGATGTAGTTGCCCAGCGATTTGGACATCTTGTTCACGCCGTCCAGCCCCTCGAGCAGAGGCACCATCACTACGCACTGCGGCGCCTGACCGAAGTGCTTCTGCAGTTCTCGGCCCATGAGCAGATTGAAGCGCTGATCGGTACCACCGAGCTCAACGTCGGACTGCATCGCCACCGAGTCATACCCTTGGCACAAGGGGTAGAGGAACTCATGGATCGCGATCGGCTGGTTGTTGCCGTAGCGCTTGGCAAAGTCGTCGCGCTCGAGCATGCGCGCTACGGTCTGCTGCGCCGCCAGGCGGATCATGCCGGCGGCGCCGAGATCGTTCATCCAGGCCGAGTTGAAGCAGATCTCGGTCTTCTCCGGGTCGAGGATCTTGAACACCTGCTCCTGGTAGGTCTTCGCGTTCTCCACGATCTGCTCGCGAGACAGCGGCGGCCGCGTGGTGTTCTTGCCGCTCGGGTCACCGATCATGCCGGTGAAGTCGCCAATCAGGAACTGGACGGTGTGGCCGAGTTCCTGGAAATGACGCATCTTGTTGATCAGCACGGTGTGGCCGAGGTGGAGGTCGGGTGCGGTGGGGTCGAAGCCGGCCTTCACCCGCAAAGGCTTGCCGCGCTTGAGCTTCTCGACCAGTTCGGCCTCGATCAGGATGGCATCGGTGCCACGCTTGATCAGGTCGATCGCAGCCTGAACATCAGACATTCAATTTCTCCAAAAATACTTTGCCGAACTGAAGCGCACCTTTGCTACACTTCCGAAAATTTTTCCCAGCGTTCAAGCGAACCGAGCTCATGAAGGCCAGAAAGACCCGAATTCTAGCCGATCTGCCGGCCCGTCTCCTCTCCCGCCCACGGACCTGGATCGCAGCCGGCGTGGCAGGGGCGTCGTTGATGGGCGTCGTCGCAGCCACGGCCGTCACGCCGGACACCCTACCCCCGGACATCCTGTTCGAGCGCGTCGTCGAAAACCTGCCCGCGCCGGAGCTGGAGATCGCCAACACCGACGACCTGCCCTTCATCCAGGTCGAGCAGATCCGCACCGGAGATACATTGCAGGCGATCTTCACCCGCCTCGGCATCGACGACGCCGAAGCGCTGAACCACCTTACCGCCTCCGACGAAGGCAAGCAGGCGATCCGCATGATGCGGGCTGATCGTACGGTCACGGCGGTCGTTTCGCCCGCGGGCAAGCTGCTCTCCCTGAACCTTCCGATGGGCAACACCGCGCAGGACCTCGTCCTCGAGCGCGGTGATGACGGCCTGGCACTGCGCGACTCCACGAGCACCGAACAGACCACGATGGTCGAGATGCGCTCGGGCACGATCACGCACTCCCTGTTCGGTGCCACGGAAGCCGCCGGCCTGCCCGACAACATTGCGACGCAGCTCGCCACGCTCTTCGGCACCTGGATCGATTTTCGCGCCGACCTGCGCAAAGGCGACCGATTCAACGTCGTCTACGAGGCGATCTACGAGGAAGGCAACCCGGTTCGCGCCGGACGCATCCTGGCCGCAGAGTTCATCAACAACGGCGAACGCTACGCCGTCGTCCGTTACAAGGGCCCCAGCGGCAGGGAGCAATACTACAGCGACGACGGCCGCAGCCTGCAGCAGGGCTTCCTGCGCACGCCACTGGAGTTCTCGCGCGTCAGTTCGAACTTCGGCCGCCGCCTGCATCCGATCAAGGGCAAGTGGCGTGAGCACAACGGTACCGATTTCGCAGCACCGACCGGAACCCCGGTGATGGCCTCTTCCGACGCCACGGTCGACTTCGTCGGCAAGCAGCGCGGCTTTGGCAACCTGATCATTCTCAAGCACCGCAACGAGATCACCACGTACTACGCACACCTCAACGGCTTTGCCAAGGGCCTCTCCAAGGGTCAGGTCGTGAGTCAGGGCGACGTGATCGGCTTTGTCGGCTGCACGGGCTGGTGCACCGGGCCGCACCTGCACTACGAGGTTCGCATCAAGGGGCGCCCCTCCGATCCGATGACGGTCGCCCTGCCCGCAGCGGATTCGTTCAGCGCCAAGGAGCTCGCTGCCTTCAAGCAAGACACGGCACCGCTACGTCAGCGCTTTGCGCTGCTCAACTACGAGTTTGCAGACGCGCGCTGAGCCGCGCCAGCAAGGCTAAAGAACAAACGGGGCGCACAGCGCCCCGTTTTTCCTTCAGCGGCCCAGTTCAGACGGTGAACGAAGAACCGCAGCCGCAGGTGCTGGTAGCGTTCGGATTCCGAATCACGAACTGCGAGCCCTCGAGACCTTCGGTGTAGTCGATCTCCGCGCCGAGCAGGTACTGATAGCTCATCGGGTCGATCAACAACATCACACCATTCTTCTCGTAGGTCGTATCGTCCTCGTTCACCTCCTCATCGAAGGTGAAGCCGTACTGGAAGCCGGAGCAGCCACCACCGGACACGAAGACGCGCAGCTTGAGATCGGGATTGCCTTCTTCCTCGATCAGCTCTCGCACCTTGTTTGCGGCGCTGTCGGTAAAGACAAGGATATCGGGGGTTTCGACTTCTGCGCTCATGTTTTCTCCTCTGTTGGGGGGTGCCGCGAATGATGCGCCTTCCGCGGCCGAATCGTCAAAATCGGATCGTCGTCCGCTGTGCAAGTTCCCGTCAGGGGCTGACCGGAACGATGTCCAGCCCGGCTTGCTCGTCGCAACCGAACATGATGTTGAGGTTCTGCACCGCCTGCCCAGCAGCACCCTTCACCAGGTTGTCGATCACCGAAAGCACCACCACGGTATCGCTGCCCTGCGGACGATGCACCGCGATGCGGCACAGATTGGAGGCGCGCACCGACCGTGTTTCCGGGTGGCTGCCAGCAGGCATTACATCGACGAAGGCCTCGCCAGCGTAGCGCTTCTCGTACAGCCCCTGCAGATCGGAAGCATCGACACCCGGCTTGAGCCGACCGTAGAGCGTGGCATGAATGCCGCGAATCATCGGCGTGAGATGCGGAACAAAGGTCAGGCCAACCGGCTTTCCAGCCGCCAGTGAGAGCCCCTGGCGGATTTCCGGCAGGTGGCGATGCCCGGGCACCCCATACGCCTTGAAGCTGTCCGCCGCCTCGGGCAGCAGGGTATGCACCTCAGCCTTGCGGCCCGCACCCGATACACCGGACTTGGCGTCCGCGATCAGGTGGTCGATCTCGATCAGACCCGCCTCGACCAGAGGCAGGAAACCGAGCTGCACCGCGGTCGGATAGCAACCGGGGTTAGCCAGCACGCGCGCCTGGCGGATCTGCGCGCGATTGACCTCGGGAAGGCCGTACACCGCCTCGGCGACCAACTCGGGCGCCGCATGCTCCATGCCATACCATTTCTGCCATTCTGCGATGTCACGGATGCGGAAATCGGCTGCGAGGTCGATCACGCGCACACCGGCAGCGACCAGCTCGGTCGCCTGTTTCATGGCGATGCCGTTGGGGGTCGCAAAAAAGACGGCGTCGCACTTCTCGAGTTCGGCATCCTGCGGTGTCACGAACTTCAGGTTCACCCGCCCGCGCAAGCTCGGGAACATGTCTGCAACCGCCATGCCCGCCTCACCACGCGAGGTGATGGCGACCAGCTCCACCTGCGGGTGGCGCGAAAGCAGGCGCAGCAGTTCCACGCCGGTGTATCCGGTACCGCCTACGACTCCAACCTTGACCATGCTAACTCCTCGCAGCAAATGACTTCAGACGGGGGATTATCGCACTCCTGATACCGCTGCGCAGCGCGCGTCCACACCGCTCGCCTCGAACCCCACTCCAGAAGCGCAAAAGCCGCCCCAAGGGACGGCTTTTGACTGCAGCACAAAACCGGGAACCGGATCAGCGCTTGGAGAACTGCTTCGCGCGGCGGGCCTTGCGCAGACCGACCTTCTTACGCTCCACCTCGCGAGCATCGCGGGTTACGAAGCCTGCGGAACGGAGTTCACCCTTCAGCTCGGCGTTGTAGTCCACCAGCGCACGGGTGATGCCGTGACGCACGGCGCCGGCCTGACCGGACTCGCCACCGCCGACGACGTTGACCATGATGTCGAACTTGCCTTCGTTGCCGGTGAGAACCAGCGGCTGACGCACGATCATGCGGCCGGTTTCACGCGAGAAAAACTCGTCGACCGGCTTGCCGTTGACGACGATGTTGCCGGTACCCGGCTTGATGAACACACGAGCGACCGCAGTCTTGCGACGACCGGTACCGTAGTTGTAAGTCACAGCCATTGTCGGCTCCTTCAGATCTCGAGAACTTGCGGCTGCTGAGCGGTGTGCGGGTGAGCGGGACCCGCGTAGCACTTCAGCTTCTTCAGCATGGCGTAGCCCAGCGGGCCCTTCGGCAGCATGCCCTTCACCGCCTTCTCGAGCACGCGCTCGGGGAAGCGCTGCTGGAGCTTGGTGAAGTTGGTTTCGTAGATACCGCCCGGGTAACCCGAGTGACGGTAGTACTTCTTGTCCTGCGCCTTGTTACCGGTTACGCGCAGCTTGTCCACGTTGACCACGACGATGTAGTCGCCGGTATCCACGTGCGGGGTGTAGATGGCCTTGTGCTTGCCACGCAGGCGACGGGCGACTTCGGCGGCGAGACGGCCAAGCACCTTGTCCGTGCCGTCGACAACGAACCAGTCGCGCTTGACCTCGTGCGGCTTGGCGGAAAACGTCTTCATGTGAATCCTCGATCTTGTCGGGCCGTAAGAGATGGCCGTCAAACGGAAAGCTCGCAATCCTACGTCCAATAGGTAGCACCTGTCAATCGCCGAAAACGGCGTCGACGGTTTTGCGGGCAGCGCATACCAAAAAAAACGCAGTCCGACTGGACTGCGTTAAATCCACACCAAAGGAGGAGGGTGGAGGAGACATCGTTTGGACCGGCGCGAGCACTTGAAACATCTTGCCGCGTCAGCGATCCGACTGGGACGAATTATCCATGTCTCACGCAGCGCGTGCAAGAGCGCTTTTGTGCATTGCGTAAGAAAAGTTTTGATTTACCCATAAGCAGCCTCTATTTTAATCAAACGCCTTGTTTTAGATCAAATTTCTCCACCAAGGAGCGTCCCACAGAAGCGCCTCTGACAATTCCTTTGTCATTCCAAGCAGTACTTTTTGCGCAGTGCGGCACTACGCTACCGTATGGCGGACCGGCCGCCACCTTCAATCCACGGCGGCCGGCAGCCACCCCCTCTACTGCCCGCCCCTGCGGTAAGATCGCGCCTCCCTGACAACCCAGAGCGAGAAGAGGGCCCTGCCCCAGGAGTGAAAACCTATGGAATGCACCGTCAAATGGTTCGACGGCATGAGCTTTGTCGCAGAAACCGGATCGGGTCACCTTCTTGCCATGGACGGAGCCCCCGAAGCGGGCGGGCGCAACCTCGCACCACGGCCGATGGAGCTTCTTCTTGCTGGCGCGGGCGGCTGTACGGCTTTCGACGTGGTGATGATCCTCAAGCGCGGCCGTCACGACATTCGCGGCTGCAGTGTGCGCCTCGAAGCTGAGCGGGCAGACGCGGACCCGAAGGTGTTCACCCGGATCCGATTCATCTACACCGTGAGCGGGCGCAACCTGAAGCGCGAAAGCGTGGAGCGTGCCGTCCACCTCTCCGCAGACAAATACTGCTCGGCTTCGATCATGCTGGCGAAGACGGCCGCGATCACCCACGAGGTCGAGCTCGTCGAGCTGGATTGACTCGCCCTGCGGCCCGCCCCCGAGGCTGCAGCCGAGCCCGGGGCTGGATCAGACGCGGTAGGCGAGCGTCGTCATCACCCGCGCGGCGAGCTTCATCGCTGTCCTTGCCGGTGCAGGAAGCGCGTGCGCACCCAGCCGAACCGCCATCTCGGCATGCTCGGCTTCATCCACCTTCATCTGCTCGACGATCGCACGCGAACGCTGATCCGTTGGCGGCAGCGTGTCGAGATGGCCCTTCAGGTGCTGCTCGACCTGGCGCTCGGTTTCGGCGAGGAAGCCCAGGTTCCAGCGCTCCCCGAAGCGTCCCGCGAGCATCCCGAGCGCGAGCGCGCCACCGTACCAAACGGGATTGAGCAGACTCTTGCGCCCCCCCAGCTCGGAGATGCGGCGCTCGGTCCAGGCCAGGTGCTCCGTTTCTTCCTGCGAGGCCTCGCGCATCGCATCCCGGACCGCCGCATCGCGCGACATGATCGCCTGCCCCTGGTAGAGCGCCTGCGCGCAGACTTCTCCAACGTGGTTCACCCGCATCAGCGCTGCCGCATGCGCGCGCTCGGCATCGCTCATCTCCGATTCTGGTATCCCATCGCCAGGTACGGGACGAACGCTTCGCGCCTGCGCAAAGACGGTGCGCAGGGCTTTGTCGAACTCGATGATGGCCTGATCGATCATCATTGGCGGACTCCAAGAGGATCAGTGGGCTCACGCCTCTGCTGCAGCAGACGCAAGGCCTGTTTGCGGTCGCGCGGACCAGCCGCCCCATCGCAAAAATAATCATAGGCCAGCGCGGCACGCGGACGGTTGTACCGGTTGTCGCGGATCGGCTGCCAGTCGCTGTTCTTCAGCAACGTCCAACTTCCGTCCTTGCGCCCGCTCGCATAGATGCGGCGCTCGCCGGTCGCACAGCGGATGCCCTCGAAGGTCACATTCTCCGCACCTCCCGGCGTGCGCACCACCAGCGTGTAGCGCACCACGCCATCCGTGCCGACGCGAACGCTTTCCTCGTCCACAAAGAAGCGGTTGGGTGAAGGCGAGCCAATGTCGAATGTGCGCAGACCGGCCTCCGCAGGCGCCGCCGGCAGTTCCACCTCCCCCTCCTGCCAGTCGGGATCAGCCTCCACGAGCAGGCCCGCCACTGCGGGCGCCACCATGCCGGCGGCCAGCGCCAGGCCGGCAAGCCAGCCACGAACAAAAGATGTCTTCAAGAGTGCAGATCTCCGCATGATTGGCGCGCAGGCCCTCCCGCGCGGCCCCGACTCCGACTCGACTAGCCTTTGTGTGCCAAGTCCCGTCGCGCCTGCTGACCCAGCATGACACGCACCGGCTCCGGCGCGACCGGCGGCTCCGGCAGGCGATACGCGTCAGGCAGTTCGAACGCACGGGAACGAAACAGGATGCGCGCCAGTTCGATCAGCGCGAGCTGGTACACCTGCCGTTTGAACTCGATCACCGCCTCGAGCGGTACCCAGTAGTTGCTCCAGCGCCAGGCATCAAATTCCGGATGGGTGCTCGCACGCAGACAGACGTCCGAATCGCGCCCCACCAGCCGCAGCAGGAACCAGATCTGTTTCTGGCCGCGGTAGGTGTTGCGCCATTCACGCCGTATCCAGTGCTTGGGCACCTCGTAGCGCAGCCAGCCGCGTGTGCGGCCGAGGATCTTGACGTGTTCCGGGCGCAGCCCGACTTCCTCGAAAAGCTCCCGGTACATGGCCTGCTCCGGCGACTCGCCGTGCTTGATGCCACCCTGCGGGAACTGCCAGGAATGTTCGCGGATACGCTTGCCCCAGAACACCTCATTGCGCGCATTGACCAGAATGATGCCGACGTTCGGGCGAAAGCCTTCACGGTCAAGCATGACAAACCTTCAATTTCGGTTGATTGGATGCGATTTTTTCACACTTGCGCATGCTTTGAAAGCACACCGCTGACGTGCATCGACTAAGCTCATGACGCACGGAGCGTTGCGCGGCGGTGCCATGCGCTAAAATCCCGCGCTCCTGTCCTACCAAGCCATACAGTCGAAGACCCTCATGCGCGCCAGCCAGTTCCACCTGTTCACCCTCAAGGAAGCCCCGTCGGATGCGGAAGTCGTCAGCCAGAAGCTGATGCTGCGTGCCGGCATGATCCGCAAGGTCGCCGCCGGCATCTACAGCTATATGCCGATGGGGCTGCGTGCCATCCGCAAGGTCGAGACCATCGTGCGCGAGGAGATGGATCGCGCCGGCGCAATGGAGCTGATCATGCCGATGGTGCAGCCCGCCGAGCTGTGGAACGAGACCGGGCGCTGGGACAAGATGGGCGACGAGCTGCTGCGCTTCAAGGACCGCCACGAACGCGACTTCGCACTGCAGCCCACCTCCGAGGAGGTCGTCACCGACATCGCGCGCCAGGAGCTCAAGAGCTATCGCCAGTTGCCGAAGAACTTCTACCAGATCCAGACCAAGTTCCGAGACGAACGCCGGCCGCGCTTCGGCATCATGCGCGGGCGCGAGTTCACGATGAAGGACGCCTACTCCTTCGACCGCAGCGAGGAAGCAGCAGGCCGCAGCTACGACATCATGTTCGCCGCCTACAAGCGCATCTTCGACCGCCTGGGTCTGGAGTACCGCGCCGTGGCGGCCGACACCGGTGCCATCGGCGGCGACCGCTCGCACGAGTTCCAGGTCATCGCCGACACCGGCGAGGACGCCATCGTCTACTGCCCCGACTCCGACTACGCCGCCAACATCGAGCTCGCCGAGGCCGTGTCTTTGCTCGCGCGCCGCGCCGAACCGGCCAAGGCGCTCGAGAAGACCCCCACACCGGGCAAGGCCACCTGCGAGGACGTCGCCAAACTACTCGGTGTACCGCTCGCGACCACGGTGAAGTCGCTGGTGCTCGCCACCGACGACATCGACGAAAAGGGCAAACCCGCTGGCGTCACCGTGTGGCTGCTGCTGGTGCGCGGCGACCATGCGCTGAACGAGGTCAAGGCCGGCAAGCTGGAAGGCCTGAAGGCGGGCTTCCGCTTCGCGACCGAAGCCGAGATCCTCGAGCACTTCGGCTGCAAGCCGGGCTATCTCGGCCCCCTCGGCCTGAAGAAGCCGGTCAAGGTCATTGCCGACCGCACCGTCGCCCACATGGCCGATTTCATCTGCGGCGCCAACGACGCGGACTTCCACTTCACCGGCGTCAACTGGGGCCGCGACCTGCCCGAGCCCGACCTGGTCGCCGACCTCCGCAACGTGGTCGAAGGCGACCCCAGCCCGGACGGCCGCGGCGTGCTCGCCATCCAGCGCGGCATCGAGGTCGGCCACGTGTTCTACCTCGGCACCAAGTACTCCAAGGCGATGAATGCCACCTTCCTCGACGAGGACGGCAAGCCCAAGCACTTCGAAATGGGCTGCTACGGCATCGGTGTCACCCGCATTCTGGGCGCCGCGATCGAGCAGAACCACGACGCCCGCGGCATCCTCTGGCCGCGCGCGATCGCGCCCTTCGAGGTGGTGATCTGCCCGGTGGGCTGGGGCAAATCCGAGGCCGTGCGCGACGAGGCGCAGAAGCTCTACGACGCGCTCATCGCCGCCGGCGTGGACGCCATCCTCGACGACCGCGACGAGCGTCCCGGGGTGATGTTCGCCGACTGGGAACTGATCGGCGTGCCGCACCGCGTCACCATCGGCGACCGCGGCCTCAAGGAAGGCGTGGTCGAGTACCAGGGCCGGCGCGACGCCGAAGCGGTCAAGCCGCCCGCCGGGGAAATCCTGGGCCATGTGCTCGAGCGCCTGAACCAGGGCTGAGCGCGGGAAGATCCGCATGCGCCCTTTACCCGCCCCGTTCCGCCAGCTCGCCGCCGCATGTGCGTTCGCGGTGGCGGCCGGCGGCGCACACGCCGGGGCGCAGCAGTACGAGCCCATGGCCGCGAGCGTACGCGCCGCGCTGTATGCCGCAGTCAGCGATGCCGCGGCACCGACGCTGCCGATTCCGGATGCCGGCGAGCGCGCGCAATGGCTCGCCGAGATGTCACGCCGGCTGGCGAAGCGCATCCCGGACGAGGCCTACCGCACGGAACTCCTCACCAGCATCCACTACGAGGCCACCCGTGCCGGGCTGGACCCGCAGATGGTGCTCGGCCTGATCCAGGTCGAGAGCGCCTTCCGGAAATACGCGATCTCGTCGGCAGGTGCACGCGGCTACATGCAGGTGATGCCATTCTGGATCAAGGTCATCGGCCGCGAGGACGACAACCTCTTTCACATGCGCACCAACCTGCGTTACGGCTGCACCATCCTGCGCCACTACCTCGACATCGAGAAGGGTGACCTCTTCCGCGCCCTCGGCCGCTACAACGGCAGCCTGGGCAAACCGCAGTACCCCAACCTCGTGCGCACCGCCTGGGAAAAGCACTGGACCTGGACGCCTCAGCAACTCGCCGCGGCGGTCCGCCCCCCGCCCAACGAGGCCGCCCGATCTCGATGAGTGTCGCCTCAGCCCGCCACGGCGGCGAGTGGGCGCGGCTCGGCAGGTTTGCCTTCGATCGCGCGCAACCCCTCCTTGGCGACGGCGCTCAGCGCCTGCACATCGCCCGACAGCTCCCCGCCTTCCTCGATCAGGATCTTGCCGTAGCGGATCTTGCCGCTCACGCGCCCGGTGGCGTGAATCAGCAGTTGCTTGCGCGCCGTGAGTTCGCCCTCAAAGTGGCCGTGGATCTCGGCAATGTCGATGCCGACCGTACCCTTGTAGGCGCCCTTCTCCGCGATGCGCAGCACACGGCTGTCCATCGTGGCCTCGACCCGACCTTCCACCACCAGCGTGTCGCAATCCAGGATCTCGGCGCCCTTGAGCTTTACCTCCGGTCCAACGATCAGGCGGCTCTCCCCCGTGCCCTCTGCGGCAGGCGCACCCGCCTTTTCCTCCAACCGCTCGCCGGCGTCGTCGCGCCCGGCCGTGGTGCCTGTTTGCGGGCTGGTGCGGGCGGTCTCCGGCGTGGCCGCGGAAGACTGGCGCTCACCGAAAGCCGTCGCTGAACTGGCAGCGGTGCCGCTCCCCACCGGGCGCCCGTTGCTGCGGCTGGAGGCGGTTTCGCTGCTTTTGTGGAACAGATTGGGCTTGTTGAACATGATTTCTCCTTGAGTCGGGGCTGCAGCCCTGGCGCTACAGACCATACCCTTCTAGCAAACACCATGCCTGCGCAGAAATCGGCATTGTGCTCAGACACTTGGCAACCGCAGTCCGGCGCGGGACGGAGCCTCATCCAGGCTGCAGGGGAAGAACTGTCGGGCGATGGCGACAGTTATTCTGCGTGGACACGCAAGCCGCTGAAGCGCCGGCGCTTGCACATGTCGCCCGCAGGCGACACCCGCACGGCGCTTACGTTGGCTTGCATTTGCACGCTCTGCCCGGGGCGTTTCCTGGCCTAGACTCGCGCGGGTCGGCTGCTCCAGCGCCACTCGATCGTCATGAATCGAACGAAGCGTGGAGTGGGCGCGCGTTCAAGCAAACCCCACCGTTTTCCGCAGAGCAGCTTCCATGCCACGCCTGTCCTTCCGCGCCATCCTGTTGCTTGGCTTCCTGCTGGTGGCCGGCATCCTGAGCACCATCACGGTGAGTGGGTGGCTGAGCATCGAAGCCCTGGCCCACCGGATCCATGATGAAAACCACACCGCACTGACGCTGAGCGCCGCTACCGCAAGACTGTCCGAGCGCAGCGTCGATCTCGAGCGTGCGGCGCGCCAGTTCATCGTGCTCGGTGACCACGCGCTCGTCGAGCGCTTCCAGGTAGCGCTCGACGACGCCCAGATCACGATCGCCACCCTCGAATCCAGCGCGGGAAGCCCTTCCGGGCCCCTCGCTGCCTGGCGTGAGGCCGCGATGCGCATCCACCGCGCCATCCTCGCCGGACAGGGCGGCGCCCCCATGCCACTCCTCGACGAGGACTTCACCGCCCTGTCCGTACAGGCCGCAGCACTGGACCGGCAGCTGCGCGCACATCTCGCGCAGCGCAACCAGGCGCTGTTGCAGTCCCTGGACGCGGCCCGCGACAGCGTGATCCTCCAGATTGCCATCGCGCTCACCGTCTCCGCCCTGCTCGCCGCGGCGAGCGCCTGGTGGTTGCTGCGCCCCCTCGTGCGTATCGAGCACGCGATCGGCGCGATCGGCGAGAACCGGCTCAGTGAGCCGATCCGCATCGCCGGCCCGGCCGACCTGCGCCAGCTCGGCGAACGCCTCGACTGGCTGCGCCTGCGCCTCGCCGAACTGGAAGCGAACCGCAACCGGGTGCTGCGCCACGTCTCGCACGAGCTTAAAACCCCGCTGGCCTCGCTACGCGAAGGCATCGCCTTGCTCTCCGACGGCGTGCTCGGCGAGCTCGACGCGCGCCAGCGCGAGGTCGCGAGCATTCTGGAACACAGTACGCAGGCGCTGCAGTCACGTATCGAGCAGCTCCTGCAATACAACGCGAGCCAGTTCGATGCGCGCAGGCTGGATCTGCGTGACACCGTCCTGCTGCCGCTGCTGCGTGAGGTCGGCGCCGAACAGCGCCTGCTTGCCGAGAGCCGGGAGGTCAGCATCCATGTCCGTGGCGACGCCCCGGCCGTGCGCGCCGATGCCGGCAAGCTGCGCATCGCCTTCGCCAACCTGCTGGCCAACGCCATCGCCTTCAGCCCAATGGGCGGGCGCATCGAACTGCTCGCCGGCAGCGACGGCGAGCGGGTCATCGTTGACTGTCTGGACGAAGGCCCGGGGATCGACCCCGACGAACTCGAACGCGTATTCGAACCCTTCTATCAGGGACGCCACAATCCGCCCGCCCCGGTCCAGGGCAACGGGATCGGCCTGGCCATCGTGCGTGAATTCGTCACGGCCCACCAGGGCAGGGTACGTGCTCTCCCGAGCGCCTGCGGGGCGCATTTCCGAATCGAACTGCCATATGCCTGAACAGCACCGTGCCCGCCTCACCGGCCACCACCTCACCGGCCACCGCCGCCCCGCCACGCTCCTGCTCCGGGCCACGGCGATAGCCTGCATCTCCCTGGCCGGCTGCACCGGCCTCCACGATCGCACGACATCCCCCGGGGCAATCGTCACCGCGCCCGCCGACACCAGCGCACATGAAGCCGCCCAGGAGCGTCTGCATACCGCAGTGCAGGCTCTGCAGCCCGGACAGGCGCGGCTGCAGCAGGCCCGCCGTGCGCTCGAAGGCCTGCTCGCCGATGGCAGCACCGAAGCCCGCGCGCACCACCCCTACGCGCGCGCGCTGCTCGAGCAGATCCGCGAGCGGCAACGCCTGATCGCACACAACGAGCAGCTCGTGCGCGAGCGCGACGCGGCCATCGCCGACCGGGACGCAAGGGCCCAGGCGCTGGAGGCGGCGCTGGCAGAAGCCCTGCTCGCGCGGGACGCGCTCCAGCACAAGCTCGACGCACTCGGCGAGATCGAACGCCGTCTTCCGGCCCCGGCCACACCCGGACTCGAACGATGAGCGTCGGACTCGCAGGCCGACGGGGTACAGCGCAGACGCGCGCGCGCCTGCTGGTGGTCGACGACGACCCCGATCTGCTGCGGCTGCTCGGCATGCGGCTGCGCGCCAGCGGCTATCAGGTGGTCGGCGCCGAGAATGCGGCACAGGCACGCGCGCACCTGAGCATCGACCACTTCGACCTCGTGCTCAGCGATGTCCGGCTGCCGGATGGGGACGGACTGGCGCTGTTCCGGGACATCCGCGCCCAGCACCCTGCACTGCCCGTGATTCTGCTCACCGCGCACGGCAGCATCCCGGACGCCGTCGAGGCGACGTCACACGGCGTGGCCGGCTACCTGACCAAGCCTTTCGACAGCCGCGACCTGCTGCAGCGCATCGCGCAGGCCCTGTCGCACGGCACCCCGGCCGACCAGAGCCCGCCCCAGGTCGATGCCGGCTGGCGTGCGGACATCATCAGCCGCAGCACCCGCATGCACGCCCTGCTCGACGAGGCCCGGCTGGTCGCTGCCTCCGACGCCAGCGTGCTGATCCGCGGCGCCAGCGGCACCGGCAAGGAAGTGCTCGCCCGCGCCATCCACCTTGCCAGCCCGCGCGCCACCGCGCCCTTCATCGCGATCAACTGCGGCGCGATCCCCGAGCCCCTGCTCGAGTCCGAGCTCTTCGGCCACGTACGCGGCGCCTTCACCGGGGCGAGCACTGCGCACACGGGCCTGGTCCAGGCCGCGCATGGGGGCACGCTGTTCCTCGACGAGATCGGCGACATGCCGCCCGCGCTGCAGGTCAAGCTGCTGCGGGTACTGCAGGAGCGCGCGGTACGACCGGTCGGCGCCACACACGCCCAGCCGGTGGACCTGCGCATCCTGTCCGCAACCCATCGCGATCTCGATACCGCGCTGAGCGAGGGGCAGTTCCGTGAGGATCTGTACTACCGCATCAACGTGGTGAGCCTGGAGTTGCCCACGCTGGCCGAGCGCCGCGAGGACATCCCGCTGCTCGCCGCGCACTTCCTGCGCGGCCTGGCGCAGAAATACGGCAAGCGCTTGGGCGGCTTCGCGCCGGAGGCGCTGGAGGCGCTGAGCACCGCCCCCTGGCCGGGCAACGTGCGCCAGCTGCACAACGTCGTCGAGCAGGTGTGCGCGCTTGCAACCACGCCCGTGATCCCGCGCGCCCTGGTTGAGCGCGCGCTGCGGGTGCAACCGATCGAGGCACTCGGCTACACCGAGGCCAAGCGTCGCTTCGAACACAACTACCTGATCCAGTTGCTCAAGCTCACCGCGGGCAACGTCTCCGACGCAGCGCGCCTGGCGGAGCGCAACCGCACCGAGTTCTACCGCCTGCTGCAGCGCCACGGGCTCACGCCCGGCCTCTTCCGCGAGGGGCCGCCGGCTCCCTGAACCTCAGGCCGTCCCACCCACGGTCAGGCCGTCGATGCGAAGGGTCGGCTGGCCGACGCCCACCGGCACGCTCTGGCCGTCCTTGCCGCAGGTGCCCACGCCCGGGTCGAGCGCCATGTCGTTGCCGACCATCTTCACCTTGGTCAGCGCATCCGGCCCATTACCGATCAGCGTCGCACCCTTGACCGGGCGCGTGACCTTGCCGTTCTCGATCAGGTACGCCTCGGAGGTCGAAAACACGAACTTGCCCGAGGTGATGTCCACCTGACCGCCGCCGAAATTGGCCGCATACAGCCCCTTCTTCACGGACTTGATGATCTCCTGCGGGTCCCGGTCGCCGTTGAGCATGTAGGTGTTGGTCATGCGCGGCAGCGGCAGGTGGGCAAAGGACTCGCGTCGGCCGTTGCCGGTGAGGCCCATCCCCATCAGACGCGCGTTCATCATGTCCTGCATGTAGCCGGTGAGGACGCCGTCCTCGATCAACACGGTACGCGCGGTAGGGTTGCCCTCGTCGTCGATCGAGAGCGAACCGCGACGGTCGGGCAGCGTACCGTCATCGACCACGGTGACGCCCTTTGCAGCCACCTGCTGGCCGATCCGCCCCGAAAACGCCGAGCTGCCCTTGCGGTTGAAATCACCCTCCAGGCCATGACCGATCGCCTCGTGCAGCAGGATGCCCGGCCAGCCCGGCCCGAGCACCACCGGCATGGTGCCGGCCGGTGCGGGATCGGCGCCCAGGTTCACGCGCGCCTGGTGCACCGCGGCCTGCGCATACTCCTGCAGGCGCTCGTCGGTGAAAAAGCCGTAGTCGTAGCGCCCGCCGCCGCCGGCGCTGCCCTGCTCGCGGCGACCGTTGTCCTCCATGATCACGGTGATCGACACACGCACCAGCGGGCGCACGTCGGCGGCCTGGTGGCCATCGCTGCGCACCACCATCACCACCTCCCAGGAGCCGGCGATGTGCGCCATGACCTGGGACACACGCGCATCCGCATCACGGGCGAACCCCTCCAGGCGCTCAAGCAGCCGGACCTTGGCGGTATCGTCCAGCGAGTCGAGCGGATCATCGGCGCGGTACAGGCGGGTGCGCAGCTTGTGCGGCCGGATGCCGACCTCACGCCGCTCCCCCGCCGCGGCGATCGCGCGCGTGGCGGTGGCCGCGTCGATGAGGGCGTCGACCGAAATGTCGTCGGAGTAGGCGAAGGCGGTCTTCTCGCCGCTGATCGCACGCACACCCACACCCTGCTCGATATCGAAACTGCCCGACTTGACGATGCCCTCTTCCAGACTCCAGGCCTCGGAGCGCTGGTACTGGAAGTACAGGTCGGCAAAATCGATGTCGTGCCGCATCAGCTTGCGGAAGGTCTTCTCGAGTTCTGCCCCGCCCAGGCCGTAAGGCGACAGCAGGTAACGGTCGGCGACCTTGAGGGGGTTCTGGCTCTTGCTCATCGGAATTCCTTGTTGTTCATGCCGGCTTCGACCGGCACACGACGAAAACGATCATCCAGCGCTACCCACCGCTCACGCGAGCGGCCGTCAACGCATAGGTACTGGCCGGGCGCACGCGCCGTCACCGCGCTGCTCAGCCCAATCGCCGATGCGCCAGCGCCGGGAGACTCTCACGGACTGCGGCGATTCTGGCCGGATCCAGCGCGGCGAGCACCACCCCCGGGCCTTCCTCGCGGCAGGCGAGCACCTCGCCCCAGGGGTCGATGATCATGGTGTGCCCCCAGGTCACGCGTCCGCTCGGGTGCCTGCCACCCTGCGCAGGCGCCATCACGTAGCACTGATTCTCGATCGCGCGCGCGCGCAACAGCACCTCCCAATGTGCGCGGCCGGTGGTGTGGGTGAAGGCCGCGGGCAGCACGATCAGATCGACCGGTCCCATGGCACGGAAGAGTTCGGGAAAGCGCAGGTCGTAGCAGACGGAGAGTCCGACCCGACCGAAGGGCGTGTCGAAGCAACGCACCGCATCGCCCGCCTCGATCGTGGCGGACTCGTCATAACGCTCTTCGCCGCGCTGGAAGCCGAACAGGTGAATCTTGTCGTAGCGCGCGACCTGCCGGCCGCAGTCATCGAACACGAGGGTGGTGTTGCGCACCTTTTCCGGCGCGCCGGACTCGAGCGGGATGGTGCCGCCCACCAGCCACACACCATGGCGCCGCGCCATATCGGCGAGGAAGTCCTGCAGCGGCCCGCCATCCGCGCGCTCACGGATGCGCACCTTGGCGCCCTCATCGGCGCTAATGAGCGGGAAGTACTCCGGCAGCGCGACCAGCCGCGCGCCCGCCGCGGCGGCCTCGGCCACCAGGCCGGCGATCTGTTCCAGGTTGGCCTGTACATCGGGGCCGGATACGGTCTGGATGGCTGCGATGTGCACGGTCGAAGCGGGAGTCTGCTGCGTCATTTCGGTGCTCAATTGCAAACGGTTGGCCTGGCGAAGTTCGCGAGAAGAGGATGGGCCGGAACGGCCCGGGAAACGGGATCGGCAAGGTCTGCACACGATGCCTACTGCGCCGGCCGCGCCTCGGCACCGGTCCGTCGCGCCACCAGCGGATCACTCCAGCTGCCGGTGATCGAATACTCGAAGGTGAAGAGCTTCTCGATCGGATCGCTCAGCACCTTCTGCGCGAGATAGGTCACGACCCCCACGGCCGGGTTCAGCAGCCCCGCCGCTGCACCAATCGCCACCGATTCGGACAGGGTCGGCTGGACGAACACCTGCAGATCCTGGGTTTCGGCGACCACGTCCGCCGTGCCGCTCATGCGCACCCGCGCCGCGGGCCCGCGGATGTCGAGGTCGTCGGTACGCAGGACACCGGAAGCGAGTTCGATGCTACCGGAAATGCGGTCGAAGGCGAATCCCTCCGAGAACACGTCACGGAAATCGAGCGTGATCCGGCGCGGCAGGGACTGCAGGCTTAGGATGCCGAGCAGACGCCCGACGCCGGGCTCGAGCTTGTTGAACTGCCCGGCACCCGTCTCGAACTGGAGCGCACCCGAAAGCGTCGGATGGTCGATGCGCGTAGGCGCCCCCCGCCAGGCAAGGCGGCCGGACAGATCGGCGGCGCCCCCGCGCACAACGTCTGCGTAGCCCAAGCGGCGCACCAGCTGCCCCATGCTGGAAGTCGAGAGGGTGAATTCGAGCTGCGTACGTTGCAGGCCCGATGACCGCCATTCACCGTGGCCGACCACCCGGCCGTCCTCGTTGTGGAGCGCAAGGCGCTCGAGCTGCCACAACCTGCCGCGGTTGCGGGCAAGGAGTTCCAGCCGGCCGAGTTCCAGTCCGTCGAGCACGAAACGCTCGGCGACGATGTCAAGCGCAGGCAGACTGCCCGGGTCGCGCCCTTCTGCCGCCACCTCGTCCCCAGCAGGCTCTGGCTCGCCATCCGCCACGGCTGCGTCCTCCGTGCCCTTGCGCGCATCCGCACCGCGCACCAGGCTCAGGTGGCGGAAGCGCGCCAACAGCGCGCCGCTGCCCGCATGGCGCCAGTCGAACTCGCCATCGGCGACATCGCTCTCAAGGCGCGCCTTCCACCCCCCGGCGTCCGCCGTGGCGCGCAGATCGACCGCCTTGAGGGTCTGCCCGAGAACGCTCAGCTCATCCGCCGCCAGCGCAACTTCCGACCACGCAGGCACCTCGCCGATCGCAGGCATCTCGCCGCCCCCCGATTCAAGCGCCCGCTGCCAGGCATCGAGGTCGAGCCGGTCGAGCACGGCCGCAATGCGCACCCCGTCGGCCGAAGCCGGTGGTGCATCGACCGTCGCCCGCCCCAGCGCTACACCGCCACGCAGCGCGGGGTGCGCACCCTCCTGCCGGCTGAGGGCCGCGCGCAGCAGCGCGCCTGCGCGCAAGGCGTAGGTTTCAGCCGCATCAGGCCCGGAATGCTCGAAGCGGAACTCCGTCGCCCATGCCTCACCGGCCGATTTGTTCAGCGGCGCAGGCAGGCTGGAGGACAGACCGACGAGATCAGAGCTCACTTCGACCTGCGTACCCTGCCCCTGCACCGAAACCGCGGCCTTCCAGCCCACATCCCCCGAGATTGCGTTGAGCAGGTGCAGGTCGTAGGCCGCGCGTACCGCATCGGCGCCTGCCCTGCCGCTGGCTTCGAAGCGGACGCCGCCGTCCTTCAGCGTTTTCGCGACCAACCGCAGCGGGTGTCCGAACAAGCGGGCACGCGCCTCGGGGATGGAGAGCGAATCCCCAGTAAACCGGATCTGCCCCGCCGCACCCTCAAGTGCAGGCAACGCCTCCAGCAGGCGGATGCGGTTGCCGGCAAAGCGGAAATCTCCACCCACACGGGTCTCGGCAACCGCGTGCAACGGCATGTCCAGTTCGAGCGCGAGCACCCCCTCGCCCTGGGCGGCGATACCTGCAGTAAACCGGCCCACGCGCCGGGCGACCGGGCTCTCGGCCACGAAGCGCAGAAAATCTGCAGTCGCGCCGGCTGCTTGCCCCCGGATCTGCATGACGGGCGTCGGCCGCGCATCCAGGTCAGGGATCTCGGCCACCACATCGCGCAGCGCGACCCCGAGGATCCTGCCCTGGCTTGCCGCCATGCGCATGCCCGCTGCCTCGAAGCGAAGCTCGCCGGCGATACCCTCGATACCGGGCCAGCCCGGCGCGTAGTCAAGCACGGCATCGGTAATCCGCACCGTGACCAGGAACTGTCCACTGCCATCGCGGAAAGGAAAATCCGACAGGGCGCCCTTCAGCCGCAGGCGCGCCTCGGGCACCGTCGCCTGACGGATCGCATGCTGCACCCATGCCCGTGTGTGCGCATTGACCACGCTGGGCAGATAGCGCCAAACCGAGGTGCCCTCGGCCCGGTGCAGTCTGGCCTGCAGGTCGATCTCGCCCGCCCCGCCATCGGGCCAGTAACGACCCGATGCGCTGCCCGCCGCGTCAGCGTTCTCGAACTCGGCTCCGTCCAGCACCACCTCCAGCCTGCCTTCACGCTGCGACCAGCCACCATCGGCACGGAAACGCGCGAAATCGAGCCGCCCCTGTTCGAACACGGCCGGTAGATCGATGTGCATGTCCTCGCCGTCGAGACGGAAGCGGCCACGTTCGCCATCCCCCTCGACACTTCCCGACAGACCGCCCATGCCAGGAAGATTCGCCTGCGCCCGCACCCCCAGCCCCTCGAACCGTGCCGCCAGCGCCCAGTGCGCGGGCGCCGCGGCGGGGCCCTGCCACGACAGACGCAGGTCGTTCACCCGTCCGCGAGGCTCGAAGCCCGCCAGGCGTGCGCGCACCCCCTCGTCGAGCGGCAGGTGTGCGGCAAGCGCCGCCAGCGCGGCGAAATCGAGCCGGTTTGCGCGCAACTGCCCGCCCGCCGCCGCAGCGCCATCCTCCTCGCCGTGCGCGAGCTCGAACATCAGGTCGGCGGGGGCCAGGCGCAAGCCCGCGTCCTGCTCCAGCGCCAGCGCATGTGTGCTCACCCGCCAATGCTTCGCATCACGCGCAAGGCCCAGCCTGCCTTCCAGCCGCTTCAGCGCCAGTTCAGACAGCCCTTCGGCGAGCCGGGTGCGCACGCCGTAGAGCGCGAGATCCGCAGTAAGCGCAAAACCTCCCCTTCCGTCCGCATCGATCCAGGCCCGCGCCGCGCCGCGGCCGTCGAGCGGCAGGGGATAGTCGAGCCATGGCCGCCATGCACCGAGCTCGGCCTCGTCCAGCGCCACATGAAAACTGCCGCGAACGTGCGCGAGCGGCGCGCGCGCGCCGCCAGTCAGATCCAGTTCGCGCACCTCGGCACGTACGCTCAGGCGCGCTGCGATCGCGGGGGGAGGTTCGGCCTCGAACGCCATGCGCGTGGCGAAGCCGCGCCGGTCAAGACGAAACGACACCTTGTCGAGCACGAGCAGCGGCGCGGCCCGGGTCTCGTCCTCCCAGCTCAGCCGCGCGCCATGGATGAAGATCTGGCGCTGTGCGAACAGCCATTGCAGCCCCGCGCCATCCGGCCCGCCTCCACGAACAGGCACGCCGGCGACATGCAGCATGCCTTCTGCATCACGGCGCAGCGCAAGCTCGGGGGCGACGATTTCCAGGCGGTGGAAATAGGGCCGCAGGCGAAGCAGCGAGCTCCACGCCAGCGTGGCATCGACCGCCCGCAGGGTGAGCGCGGGCCGGCCGTCGACGTCGGCGATGCCGATGTCGGCCATGCGCAGGCGCGGACGCCACCCCGCCCAGCCGCCCTCAAGCTGGCCGATGGAGACCGGCAGGCCGATCTGCGCCGCCAGCGCACGCTCGATCGGCCCGCGAAACTCGCCCACCGCGGGCAGCAGGACATGGCGCGCCACGAGCATCAGCGAAGCCCCGGCACACCACAGCAGCACGAGTGCGAACGCAGCGCGCGCGAACGCACGGCGCAGCCGCTCCGCCGTGCGCGGAGGCGACACCGAAACCGCCACGGGGGGCGGAGGAGCTGCGGCCGAGCCAGAATCTTGCGTGTTCAGGGAAATGCTCGATAGCTGTGTGGCACATCGCCACGATCGTCATGCCGGCCGGCTGCGCGGGCGGATAAAATGGACGTCTCTGCGGTACCGGCGGGCATTGCGCCGGAACGGCCGCATTCTACCAACGATCCGCGTCCGCACTGGAGCCACGCCATGTCCACCCTCCCCAGCGCCAGCGCGCCAGGCCTGCCCCCGGAAGTGCAGCAGGCCCGGCGCATGTCGCGCTATCTGTCGCGCATGCTCGACAGCCAGCCCTGGCTCGGACCCGCGCTGGTCGCGAGCATGTCGGCACCGATCGGCGAAGCCCAGATGCAGCGCTTCATTGCCGAACGCGAGCAGGTGCACGGCGGTGGGGACGCCGCGTTGCGCCCCGCCCTGCGCCAGTTGCGGACCTGGGTGCTGTGCCACCTCATCGTGCGCGATCTGGCGCTCGCCGCCCCGCTGGCCGAGGTCATCCAGACCATGACGCTGCTCGCCGAAACCGCGATCCGGCACGCACACGACGTGCTGCACGCTGGACTCGTCGAGCGCTACGGCCAGCCGCTCTCACCCACCGGCTGGGAGCAGGAGCTGCTGGTGATCGGCATGGGCAAGCTCGGCGGGCGAGAGCTCAACGTGTCCTCGGACATCGACCTGATCTTCGTCTACCCGGAAGACGGCGATACCGGCGGCAAGAAGGTCATCAGCAATTTCGAGTTTTTCGAGCGCCTCGGCAAGCAGCTCATCCAGGCCCTGGCCGAGATCACCGAGCACGGCCAGGTGTTCCGGGTCGACATGCGTCTGCGCCCGAACGGCGACTCCGGCCCGCTGGTGTGCTGCTTCGACATGCTGGAGAACTACTTCTTCACCCAGGGCCGCGAGTGGGAACGTTACGCCTGGATCAAGGGGCGCGTGCTGCTCGGCCAGCGCTGGCCCGAGCTGCGCGACATCGCCCGTCCATTCGTATTCCGCAAGTATCTCGATTTCGGCGCGATCAACGCGATGCGCGACCTGCATGCGCAGATCCGCCGCGAGGTGGCTCGCCGCGACCGGGTGAACAACGTCAAGCTCGGCCCGGGCGGTATCCGCGAGATCGAGTTCATCGCCCAGGTGTTCCAGCTCATCCGGGGCGGCCGCGACATCGCGCTCCAGGTGCGCCCAACGCTCAAGGTGCTCGAAATGCTCCCCGAACGCGGCATTCTCTCCCCCGAGGCGGTGGCCGAGCTGTCCTCGGCCTACGTCTTCCTGCGCCGACTCGAGCATCGGTTGCAGTACCTCGACGACGCACAGACGCACGATCTGCCCGCAAACACGGAAGACCAGGCGCGGATCGCGGAGGCCATGGGTTTCGCCGACTACCCTGCCCTGCAGAGGGTGCTTGCGGCACATCGCACGGTCGTGAGCCGCCACTTCGACCATGTGTTCGGCGACCCGTCGGAAGAGGATCACAGCCTGGACGCCGTATGGTCCAACGCGGAGGACCGCGACGCCGCAACCGATGCGCTTGCGGGGCTGGGCTACCTGCATCCCGGCGCCGGCGCCGAGCGTCTCGCCGCAATCCACGCCAGCCCGCGCTACCGCCAGCTGCCCAACAACATCAAGAGCCGCTTCGACGCGCTGGTGCCGCGCATGGTCGAGGCCGCAGCCACCAAGCCCGGAGCGGACGACACCCTGGCGCGGATGCTCGACCTCATCGAGGCGATCGGCCGCCGCGGCGCCTACCTCGCGCTGCTGCAGCAATATCCGCAGGCGCTGCAGCGCGTCGCCGACCTGATGAGCGCATCGCGCTGGGCGGCACAGTTCCTCACCCGGCATCCCATCCTGCTCGACGAGATGCTCGATTCGCGCAATCTCGACACGCCCCCGGACTGGGCCGCCTTCCGCACCAGCCTGGCCGCCGAGCTGGAGACGCTCGAACCCGACATGGAGCGCCAGATGGACGTGATGCGCGAGCAGCACCACGCCCAGGTGTTCCGCCTGCTCACGCAGGACATCGCTGGCCTGCTCACGGTGGAAAAGCTCGCCGATCACCTCTCCGAGCTCGCCGACATCATGCTCGATCTCACGCTGCCGCTGTGCTGGCGTCGGATCAAGATCCGCCACCGCGAGGCGCCGCGTTTCGCCGTCGTCAGCTACGGCAAGCTCGGTGGCAAGGAGCTCGGCTACGCCTCCGACCTGGACATCGTTTTCCTCTTCGACGACGACGCGCCCGAAGCCCCCGAGGTCTACACGCGGCTCGCGCAGCGCACCAACACCTGGCTCTCCAGCCAGACCGCCGCCGGCCAGCTCTTCGATACCGACCTGCGCCTGCGTCCGAACGGCGAGTCCGGCCTGATCGTCACCTCCCTGGACGCCTTCCGCAAGTACCAACGCGAATCGGCCTGGGTGTGGGAGCACCAGGCGCTGACCCGGGCCCGCTTTTCCGCGGGCGACCGCGCCATCGGCGAGGCCTTCGAGCGCATCCGCTGCGAGGTGCTGCGCATGCAGCGCGACCGCAATGCGCTGCGCGCCGAGGTGCTGGCGATGCGCAACAAGATGCGCGATGCGCACGGCAGCAAGGGGGATGGCACATTCGAACTGAAGCACGATCCGGGCGGCCTGATCGACGTCGAGTTCCTGATCCAGTATCTGGTGCTGGGCTTCAGCCACGACCACCCGCAACTGACCGGCAACCTCGGCAACATCGCACTGCTGCGCATCGCCGGCGAGCTCGGCCTGATCCCCCGCGAACTGGCCGCCGCCTGCGCCGACAGCTATCGCGAACTGCGTCGCCTGCAGCACCGCCAGCGCCTGAATGACCGCCCGTCGCGGGTGGTACCCGAAGAAGCCGGGCACGCACGCGCCCCGGTGATCGCCCTGTGGCGGGAGGTGTTCGGCGAGTGAATGCCGAACGCGGACGCGTATGTCACGAAACCGAGCATGACGCACCACAACGGGGCGTCTAGAATTCAGGCGCCCTTTCTTCCGACGCCCCCACGGGGCGATCACCATGAGCCACGAGATCGAACTCAAGCTTGCCCTGCCCCACCGCGCACTGCCCGCACTCCGGCGCCATCCGCTGGTGAGCGCCGCGCAGAAGCTTGGCAACGCGGTGACGCTGGACAACACCTATTTCGACACCCCCGCGCTGCAACTCAAGGCACGCAAGGTGGCGCTGCGCATCCGCCGCCAGGGACGTCGCCAGTTACAGACGGTCAAGTGTGCCGCGGTGTCCAGTGGCGGCCTGTCCCAGCGCCCGGAGTGGGAGCAGGACTACACCGGCGCGTTCGATTTCGGCGCGATCGACCAGCCCGAAGCGGCACAGTTGCTCGCGCGCCACCACGACGCGCTGGTGCCCGTGTTCACCACGCGTTTCCGGCGTGAAACGCGCGTGTACAGCCCGCGCGAAGACCTGCGCATCCTGATGATGATCGACACCGGCGAGGTGAGCCTGCACACACCCGACGGCGTCGAGCGCAGCGCCCCCATCTGCGAGCTCGAACTCGAGCTCGAAGCCGGGCAGCCGCTGGACCTGATCGAACTCGCCGAAACCCTCGCCAGCGACCTGCCGCTGATGCCTGCGGACCTCTCCAAGGCAGAGCGCGGCTACCGGCTGTTCCTCGGCACGCCGTCCACTGCAGTGCGTGCCGAGCCGTCCGCGATCGACGCCACGCAGAACGCGGTCGATGCCTTCCGCACCCTCGCCTTCTCCTGCGTCCGTCAATGGCAGGCCAACGCTGCCGGTGCGCTCGAGCACACGGACCCGGACAGCATCGCAGCCGATTTCATCCACCAGCTGCGCGTATCGCAGCGCCGCCTGCGCGCCCTGCTCAAGCTCTTCGCGCCGGCGCTGCCGGCCACCTTCGTCGCAGACTGGAGCGTGCGCCTGCGCGAGAACGCCAACCGCTTCGGCGACGCCCGCGACCTCGATGTGTTCCACGCCGAACTGTTCGCCCCGGTCGCCCCCGAGGGCCTGGCCGACGAGGCCTCCTTCTCGGCCCTGGCCAGCACCGTCCGCCGCGCCCGTGAGGAAGCGCGCGCACACGCCTGTCACAACCTCGATATGGCCACCCAGGGCCGCCTGCTGCTCGGACTCACAGCCGACCTCCACCGCCTCACCATCGACAGCCTGATCCAGGCGGCCGACCTGCGCACCTTTGCGCGTCTGCGCCTGGACCGGCTGCGCAAGCGCACGCGACGGCTCGCAGCGGCGGCCGAGACCCTCGAGCCGACCCGTCTCCACGCGCTGCGCATCGGATTCAAGCAACTGCGCTACGCGGTGGAGTTCTTCGCCCCGCTGTTCCCCGCACGGGCGGTGCGGCGCTATCTGGAAGCGGTCGTGGTCGTCCAGGACACACTCGGCTTCCTGCAGGACGTCGACGCTGCGCAGCAGCGGCTCGCCGCCTGGGTGGCGGCAGACGCGCGCCTCGCTCCGGCAGCCGCATTCGTGCTGGGCTGGCACGCCGCGCGGTATGCACGCCTGCGGCGGCGTGCGCTGCGCGAGAGCACACCGCTGCTGTCGGGCAGGAAACCCTGGTAGGCTTCCCCGTCATCAAGCTGCAACAGCCACAGACGAAGATGTCGGCCTTTTCAACCCGGAAGCACGACATGGACCTCCTGCTCTGGCGCCACGCCGAAGCCTTCGACGGTACGCCCGATCACACGCGCGAGCTCACGCCCCGCGGCCACAAGCAGGCGCGGCGCATTGCCCAATGGCTGGACGAGCACCGCCCGAAGCAGCTCAAGGTCCTCGCCAGCCCCACGGTGCGCACCCGGCAGACAGCCGCCGCATTCACCGACAGCTTCCAGATCGTCGCCTCGCTCGGGCCGGATGGCAACGTGCCCGACCTGCTCGCCGCCACCGGCTGGCCAGACGCCAGCAGCGCAGCGCTCGTGGTCGGCCACCAGCCCGCGCTCGGCCGCCTGGCGGCCCTGCTGCTCTCCGGCCACGAGGCGGACTGGACGATCAAGAAGGGCGCGCTGTGGTGGTTCACCAACCGCGTCCGCGAGGGCGAATCCCAGACCGTGCTGCGCGCAGTGATCCCGAGCGACCTCGCCTGACCCGCCTGCTTGCCCTCGGCACGGCGGGGCAGGGAAAACCCCGCTGCAGGCGTGTGAATTTCTCACGGCGGGAACGGTCACATCGACGGATAATCAGCACCTTGCAGCCGCCTGCGACCGTTTCGTGCGGCCACGCGGCGCTACGCTTGTGCTTTGCGGCGCAATGCGTAAGATGCCGACTTCTGCCCGGACCGGAACATGCTCGAACGCCTTCTGCCCACTCGTGAAACGATCACGCAAAGCCGGCTCCTTCGCTGGCTGGGGCCGCGCGTTCACGATCCGCTGCTGTGGCATGTGAATCGGCGTTCGGTCGCGCGTGGGGTGGCCATGGGGGTGTTCTTCGGGCTCATGATCCCGATCGCCCAGATCCCGGCCGCCGCGGTCGCCTCGTTGTTGCTGCGTGGTAATCTGCTCATCGCTGCGGCATCGACCCTGGTCAGCAATCCGCTGACCTACGGCCCGATCTACTACTTCGCCTATCGACTGGGTGCGGGCATCATCGGTACGCGCACCCCGCCCGACCTTACCCCGGAAGATGTTGAACGCCCCCTGCGCATGATCGACTCGCTGAACCAGGCGTGGACGTGGGTCACCGGCATCGGCCAGCCACTGCTCGTGGGCATGGTCATCATGGCGGCCACGGGCGCCATTCTCAGTTACTGGGGCACGCAACTCTTCTGGCGCATCCGGGTGAGCGCAAAGTGGCGCAAGCACCGGCGCGCACGCCAGATCCGCGCCGCCGCCCGGCAGGGCGCTATTGGAGGCGCCTGAACAGCGGCGTATCCTTCGCCCTCTCCCACACGCTCAGGCATCGCACCGCTATGGAAGAGCTCATCCCCGACGGCACCGTCAAGATCATCGACGGTGTTCGGCGCATTCATTACGACGGCTACTGGCTCAAGGTCTACGAGCCGCCGGCGGACTCCCTCGACGCCAAGAAGAAGCTCATCCAGGCGCTGACGCGCCGCCTGTTCAACCACGTCGAGCACGGCATCAACATTCCCGGCAGACGCCTGGACGACGCGCGCCAGTCCTACGCGTCGGAGCAGGACCCCGAGCGCAAGCGCGTCAAGGGCGCGATGTACGCCGGCGCGCTGTTCAACCGCGCCACCGACATCTTCACCAAACTGGTCGAACTGCAGGAACTCGGCGTCGAGATCGCCACCGACAACCCGCTGATGCGCGAGTGCGGGCGCTGCCTGCAGGAGGCCCTCACCCTCGGTCGCCTGGTGCTGCACCGCAGCGGCGAGGAAGGCATCGACGAGTTGTGGGGCGAGCCCTTCCGCGCCTTCTCGATCCCGGTCGAAGCCTTCTACGAGAGCCGCTACATCAAGATCGCCCAGGCGCTGCGCGAGATCGACCGCATCGGCGCGATCATGGCGACCACATTTTCCGCGGCGCCGCTGTTCGACAACCTCGCCCCGCTGGTGTACGAATTCACCCGCATCGCCAAGATCAAATGCGAGACATTGCGCACCGACCCCGACATCTTCGACGTGTGGGCCGACTTCGTCGTCGCCTCGGAACATCTGGGCGCGGTCTCTGCGATGCTGTCGCCAGCAGCCAGCGAGCATGAACGTCAGCTTGCCGCGGACGGCCTGCGTCTGATCCTGCACGGACGCAACCTGGTGACCGACATCACCCGGGCGCGTGTCACCATGCCCAAGAGTGCGCGCGAATACATTGCACGCTGCGAAACCTACGCCGCGCGCCTGCAGGCGCTGGCACATCCGCCGCTGGCCGTGGCCGGCGGGCCACTGCCCGCCTGAGATTCACCCCGTCCTGCGACATGCGCACGGGGGATGCCGCGCTGGCCCGGGGCCAGCGCGGTCGCTCGAACGACCTGGCCCCGCGCCTCAGACGATGATGCCGCCGCCCAGGCAGACCTTGGACTCATACACCACCACGCTCTGACCCGGCGTCACCGCCCACTGTGGCTGGGCGAATGCGATCTCGGCACGCCCTTCGGCGATGCGGTCGATCTCGCACGCCTGGTCCGGTGTGCGGTAGCGTGGTTTGGCCGTGTAGACCCAGTTGGTGTGCGGGTCGCGGCCAGCGATCCAGTTCAGGTCGGTGGCCACCAGGCGGTCCTTGAGCAGCGCCGGGTGGTCGTGGCCCTGCACCACGTAGAGCAGGTTGGCCTTCACGTCCTTGCCTGCGACATACCAGGCGTCGTGCTCGCCGGCCTCGTCCTGGTTGCCCTTGAGGCCGCCGATCATGAGCCCCTTGCGCTGGCCGATGGTGTGGTACATCAGGCCCTGGTGCTCCCCCAGGACGCGGCCGTCGTCGAGTGCGCGGATCTCGCCCGGCTGCGCCGGCAGATAGCGCATCAGAAACTCGCGGAATGGGCGCTCGCCGATGAAGCAAATGCCGGTCGAGTCCTTCTTGGCAGCGACGTGCAGCCCGGCCTGCTCGGCGCGCCGCCGCACCTCGCGCTTGTACAGCGTGCCAAGCGGAAACATCGTCTTCGCCAATTGCTCCTGGGTCAGGCGGTAGAGGAAATAGCTCTGGTCCTTGGTGCCGTCCTCGGCCTTGAGCAGTTGGTATTCGGTGCGGCCATCGTTGGTCCATTCGCGCACCTGGGCGTAGTGCCCGGTGGCGATGCGCTCGGCGCCCATCTTCATGGCGTGATCGAGGAAGCAGCGGAACTTGATCTCGGAATTGCACAGCACATCCGGATTGGGCGTGCGGCCAGCCTCGTATTCGCACAGGAAGTCGGCGAACACGCGGTCCTTGTACTCGGCGCTGAAGTTGACCACCTCGAGGTCGATACCGATGACGTCGCACACCGAAGCCACATCGACCAGGTCCTGCCGCGTCGAGCAGTACTCGGAATCGTCGTCATCCTCCCAGTTCTTCATGAACAGGCCCGTCACCTGGTAGCCCTGCTGCTTGAGCAGCAGTGCCGTCACCGACGAATCGACCCCGCCGGACATGCCGACGACCACCTTCATGCCATTTCCGTCCTGCTTACTGGACATTCGGTCCACCTCCATTGAGCCATTCCGCGAGCGGCAGCACCACCGCCGGCTCGCCATTGTCGCCGAACCAGCTGTCGACGACATACGCGTTGGCGGGCGGCACGCCATCCGCACCGCCCGGATTCGGGCCGGCTTTCTCCACCGACCGCTCCTCGATCACTGCGCTGAAATGCTGGAAGATGAAGCGCGTACGCCGCGCCGGCTCCGCCACGCGGTGGAAGCGCAGCCAGCCTCTCGCCTCCAGCAGCTTCAGCAGGCGCGTGGTGGAGGTCGCATGGTCGATGCAGTCCATGCGCCCCTCCACACCGCCATCCAGGTAATTCCCCGCCCGGTCCGCGGCGACCGGGCTCTGCGTCGCAGCGATCCGGTACAGCATGCCGATCTCCCCTGCGAGGCGGGCGCGCTCTTCCTCAGCGTTCGCGGCCTGTCCCAGCCGCGCACCCAGGCGCAGCAGCCGGGCGCGGTGAAACCGCACCTCAGCTTCGCGACTGCAGCCGTAGTTGTAGCAGATGCTCACCTGAGCGTGCTCCCCAGCCCGCACGCTCACTGCCCCTTCCACCCCTTCTTCCATAGCTCCCGCCCCCTCCGGCCAGGCCGCGGCCGCGCATGCCGGCACAAGGACAAGCAGCAATGCCGCGACGCGCATCAGGCCGACGCGCAGTGATGCACCAGTGACACCGGATAGCGCTGCCCGGCACGCCAGTCCTCGATGCACTGCAGGATCAGCGGACTGCGATGCCGGTCCGCGGTCGCGCGCACCTCGTCCAGCGTCATCCACACTGCACGCACAATCCCCTCGTCGAGCGCGCGGCCGTCCTCCACCCCTTCGACCCGCCCACCGTAGGCGAAACGCAGGTAGGTGATATCGCCCTGCGGCCGGGTCCACTGGTAGACCCCGACCAGATACTCCGGGACGAAGCGGTGCGCGGTTTCCTCCAGCGCCTCGCGTACTGCAGCATCGAGCAGCGACTCCCCCTCCTCGAGGTGACCGGCGGGCTGATTGAAGCGCAGGCCCTCTGGGGTTTCCTCCTCGACGAGCAGGAAACGGCCATCACGCTCGATCACCGCCGCGACGGTGACGTTGGGTTTCCAGGGTCGTTCCTTCACGTTCGGCTCCAGCCACGACAAGCGCCGCATTCTACCGCGGGGCGCGCACGACGCATGCGCGAGCAGGCGCCGCAGAACGCGCCAGGCAACGAGCGGGCGCACGCGGCACGCGTCGCAGGCGGCGCTTTACGCTAGAATTTGCGGGTTCTGCGACGGCCTCACCCTCCGGCGCGACCGACACCATCCAGCGAACCTATTTCAGGCGGAGATCTTCATCATGTCCATGGCTGACCGCGACGGCTTCATCTGGCAGGACGGCAAGCTCGTCCCGTGGCGCGAGGCGACCACGCACGTCCTCACCCACTCGCTGCACTACGGCCTCGCCGTATTCGAGGGCGTCCGGGCCTACAACACCGTCAGCGGCACCGCGATCTTCCGCCTGGCCGAGCACACCCAGCGCCTGATCAACTCCGGCAAGATCTACATGATGGACATCCCCTACTCCAAGGATGAACTCATGGAGGCACAGAAGGAGGTCGTGCGCGCGAACAAGCTCGAGTCGTGCTATCTGCGCCCGATCGCCTTCTACGGCTCGGAAAAGATGGGCATCTCCACCGTCGGCGCCACCGTGCATGTGGCGATCGCCGCCTGGCCCTGGGGCGCCTACCTGGGCGAGGAAGGCCTGCAGAAGGGCATCCGCGTAAAGACCTCGTCCTACACCCGGCACCACGTCAATTCGACGATGCCGCGCGCCAAGCTGGCTGCAACCTATCCGAACTCGATCCTCGCCAACCTCGAAGTCACCCGCATGGGCTACGACGAGGCGCTGCTGCTCGACAACCAGGGCTTCGTCGCCGAAGGCGCGGGCGAGAACCTCTTCATCATCAAGGACGGCCGCATCTACGAGCCCGAGATCGCCTCGGCGCTGACCGGCATCACGCGCGACTCGATCCATGCCATCGCACGCGAACTCGGCTATGAGGTCGGCACCAAGCGCCTCACGCGTGACGACATCTACCTCGCCGACGAAGCCTTCTTCACCGGCACCGCCGCCGAGGTCACGCCGATCCGCGAACTCGACGACCGCAAGATCGGCGAAGGCAAGCGCGGTCCGATCACCGAGAAGATCCAGTCGCGCTTCTTCGACGTCGTCAATGGCCGTGCGCCCGAGTACGCGCACTGGCTCGCCCACGTCTGATCTCCACGCACCGAGGATTGCGACATGGCTGAAACCGCCAACAAGCCCCACGCCATCATGGTCACGGCCAAGGACCTGCCGCTGCACTGCCCGCCCCCGGGCGCGCCGCTGTGGGCCCGCCACCCGCGCGTGTTCCTGGACGTCCTGAAGACCGGTGAGGTCGTCTGCCCATACTGCAGCGCCCAGTACGTCTTCAACGGCGAGCGCCCCAAGGGCCACCACTGAACCCGGCGGCTCGGCCGCGGTCTGTCCTGCACACGGGGGCTTCGGCCCCCGTGCCTTTTCATCGCCCCCAGAACATCGTCGACAAAACTCCATGCCTGCAGAGAGCACAGCCCACTTCACCACGCCACTCGAAGCCGAGGCCGCGTTCTACCGCGCGCTGGCCGAAGGCAACCTCGACGCGCTGATGGCAGTGTGGTCGGAAGAGGAAGAGGTCGTCTGCGTCCACCCCGGTGGCCCGCGCATCGTCGGCCTGGCCGCCGTGCACGAAACCTGGCGGCGCATCCTTGCCGGCGGCACGCGCATCGAGATCGAGGTGAGCCATGCCGTGGGCAGCGCGAGCGCGACCATGGCCATGCATTGCGTCATCGAGCGCCTGACCGTACCGGGGCAGGGCAGCCGCAACGCCTCACTCGCGGCCACGAACGTTTTCGTGCGCGGCGCCCATGGCTGGCGCATGGTGCTGCACCACGCCTCGCCGGTGCAGGAACAGTCCGACTTCGGCGACCTTTCGCCCAGAGTGGTGCACTGACGACGGCCAGCGCGGCTCGAAGCGGGCGTTCAGTGCGCGCCCATCGCGGAGTCAGCCCTCGCTCAGCGGTCTCCCAGCCCTCGCTCAGCCTTCATACACCTCAGCTGCAGCCAGGCTCTGGCCCAACCGGTCCTTCGCCGACAACAGCGGCGCCCCCTCCAGCGGCCAGTCGATACCGATCTGCACGTCGTCCCAGGCGATGCAGCGCTCGTGCTCGGGGGCGTAGTAGTCGGTCGTCTTGTAGAGGAAGTCGGCCGACTCGCTCAGCACCAGGAACCCGTGCGCGAAGCCGGGCGGGATCCACAGCTGGCGGTGATCGTCCTCGCTCAGCTCGACCCCCGCCCAGCGCCCGAAGCGCGGCGAGTTGCGGCGCAGGTCGACCGCCACATCGAACACCCGGCCGCGCACCACGCGCACCAGCTTGCCCTGTGGCTGCTGCAACTGGTAATGCAGGCCGCGCAGCACACCGCGCGCCGAGCGCGAATGGTTGTCCTGCACGAAATCAAGGTCGAGCCCGGTCAACTCGCGGAAGCTGCGCGCGTTCCAGCTTTCGAGGAAGAAGCCGCGCGCATCCCCGAACACCTTCGGCTCGAACAGAAGCACCTCGGGCAACACGGTCGGTGTCGCCTTCATCAGAACACCCGATCTTCGAGCAGCCGCAGCAGATACTGGCCGTAGCCGCTCTTGGCCAGCGGCTGAGCGAGCGCGCCCAACTGCACCGCATCGATCCACCCTGCCCGCCAGGCGATCTCTTCCGGGCAGGCAATCTTCAGCCCTTGCCGTTTCTCGATGGTCTGGATGAACATTCCGGCCTCGAGCAGGCTCTCGTGCGTGCCGGTATCCAGCCAGGCATGGCCACGGCCCATCACCTGCACATCGAGCTCGCCGCGCTCCAGATAGATGCGGTTGAGGTCAGTGATCTCCAATTCACCGCGCGTGCTCGGAGCCAGATTGCGCGCAAACCCGGGCGCCTGCCCGTCGTAGAAATAGAGTCCGGTCACGGCGTAACGGCTCTTGGGGCGGGCCGGCTTCTCCTCCAGGCTGATCGCGCGCCCTTCGGCGGAGAACTCCACCACGCCATAGCGCTCGGGATCGTGCACCGGATAAGCGAATACCGTCGCCCCTTCGGTACGCACGGACGCCGCCCGCAGTTCGGAAGCGAAGTCGTGGCCGTAGAAGAGGTTGTCGCCCAGCACCAGCGCTGACGGCGACCCGTCCAGAAAGGGCTCGCCGATGACCAGCGCCTGGGCAAGTCCGTCCGGGCTGGGCTGCACCGCATACTGCAGCTTCAGCCCCCATTGGCTGCCATCCCCCAAAAGCTGCTCGAAGCGCGGCGTGTCCTGCGGCGTGGAGATCAGCAGGATTTCACGGATCCCCGCCAGCATCAGCGTGGCGAGCGGGTAATACACCATTGGTTTGTCGTAGACCGGCAGCAACTGCTTCGAAACCGCCAGCGTGGCCGGATGCAGCCGGGTGCCGGAACCCCCGGCGAGAATGATGCCCTTGCGTGTCGTCATCGGAAGAGGTCTTTCAAGAGAATGAAGTGCGTATGCCGCTGCGCGAACAGCCGGACCGCAATTGTAGACGCTGCGCATGCGCGCCGCCGCAATGCGGCATAGAATTCGCCCCGCGTCCGCCAGTCCCTTCCTGCAGGGACAGGACCGCCGGAGCCGCCAGTCCCGAATCTCGCCCGACCTCCCCAACCACAGCACCCATTACGCCCCGTCCCATCATGCGCTACGCCCTGCCCGCCCCCGAAATCTTCAAGGCCTACGACATCCGCGGCATCGTCGACACCGTCCTGACCCCCGACGCCGTGCGCGCAATCGGGCACGCCCTCGGCTCGGAGGCCGCCGCGCGTGGTCAGAAGGCGATCGCGGTCGGCCGCGACGGACGGCTCTCCGGTCCGGCACTGTCTGGCGCGCTCGGCGAGGGCATCCGCGCGGCGGGCATCGACGTCATCGACATCGGCTGCGTGCCCACGCCGCTCACCTACTTCGCCGCCTACCAACTCGGTTGCGACTCCTGCGTATCGGTCACCGGCAGCCACAACCCGCCCGACTACAACGGGCTGAAGATGGTGCTCGGCGGCCAGACCCTGTTCGGCGAGCTGATCCAGTCCCTGCGCCGGCGCATCGCCGAGGACGATCTGACCCACGGCGCGGGTGCCCTGCACACGGCCGATGTACGTGCGGCCTATCTGGAACGCATCGTCGGCGACGTGAAGCTCGCACGGCCGATGAAGATCGTCGTCGACTGCGGTAACGGGGTCGCGGGCGGCATCGCGCCCGAGCTCTTCCGCCGCCTGGGGTGCGAGGTCATCGAGCTGTTCTGCGAGGTGGACGGCAGCTTCCCCAACCACCACCCCGACCCCTCCAAGCCGGAGAACCTGCAGGACGTGATCCGCGCCCTGCGCGAAACGGACGCCGAACTGGGGCTGGCCTTCGACGGCGACGGCGACCGCCTCGGTGTGGTGACCAAGGACGGCGAGATCATCTTCCCCGACCGCCAGCTCATGCTGTTCGCCGAAGACGTGCTCTCCCGCGTGCCCGGCGGCGAGATCATCTACGACGTCAAATGCACGCGCAACCTCGGCCCCTGGATCCGCGCGCGCGGCGGCAAGCCAACCATGTGGAACACCGGGCACGCGCTGGTCAAGGCCAAGCTCAAGGAGACCGGCGCGCCGCTCGCGGGCGAGATGAGCGGCCACATGTTCTTCAAGGAGCGCTGGTTCGGCTTCGACGACGGCCTTTACTCCGGTGCGCGCCTGCTCGAGATCCTGTCCGCCCGCCCGGACGCCAACGCCGCGCTGAAGGCACTGCCCGACGCGGTGAGCACGCCGGAACTCAACCTCAAGATGAAGGAAGGCGAGCCCTTCGAGCTCGTCCGCCGCCTGCAGCAGGCCGCGCTGGCTGCACCCTCGTGCTTTGCCGCCGCAGATGAAGTCATCACCCTCGACGGCGTGCGGGTGGAGTTCGCGCACGGGTTCGGCCTGGCGCGTGCATCCAACACCACACCGGTGGTGGTGCTGCGCTTCGAAGCCGACAACGCCGCGGCACTGGCGGAGATCCAGGCCGAATTCCGGCGTGCGATCGAGGCGGCCTGGCCGGGGCTGACACTGCCGTTCTGATCCGTATCGGGGGGGCGTATCCGGAGCGCCCCTCGCAACGAGACAACTCACAGCCACGCAACTCGCGCCGCCCCACTCGCAGCCCCCACTCGCGGGCCCCACTCGCGGGCCCGCCCCGCACGCAGGCGCGGCCCTGCGGCGGAACGCCCCCAAAAAAGGCCCAGCCTCCGGCTTCAGACCGGGTCGAGCTTCGCCACCCCCAGCAGCAACCACTTCACCCCGGCCGGCCCGAAGTTGATCTGCACCTTGGCGTCGCTGCCGCTGCCCTCGGCAGCGACAATCACCCCCTGGCCGAATTTCGCGTGGCTGACCGCCTGCCCGATGCGCAAGCCATTGGGCAGGGTCGCGAAGTTCGGCCGCGGCGCGCGCTGCACCTGTGCAGGCGCTGAAGGCTTGAAGTAGCCTCCGCCCATGCCCCCCATCGCCCCGCCCGCGGCCGAACGCGGGTTCGGCGGCGTCAGCCACTTGACCAACGCCACCGGAATCTCTTCCAGGAAGCGCGAGCGCAGGTTGTAGCGCGTCTGGCCGTGCAGCATGCGGCTCTGCGCGAAGGAGAGGTACAGCCGCTCACGCGCCCGCGTCACGGCCACGTACATCAGCCGGCGCTCCTCCTCCAGCCCGTCGGTTTCGAGAATGCTGTTCTCGTGCGGGAACAGCCCCTCCTCCAGCCCGGAGAGGAACACCACGTTGAACTCCAGGCCCTTGGCCGAGTGCACCGTCATCAACTGCACCGCATCCGCGCCCTGGTCGGCCTGGTGGTCGCCCGCTTCTAGCGAGGCATGGGCGAGAAAGTCCGCCAGCAGCGCATGCGGCTGGGCGGGCGCCTCGCCACCTGACGTTGCCTGGGCCTGCGACTCGGCGAGGAAGTTCGCCGCGGCGTTGATCAGCTCATCCAGGTTCTCCAGCCGCTCGCGGCCTTCCTTGTCGGCCTTGTAGTGCGCACGCAGGCCGCTGAGGTCGAGCACATGGTCGACCAGCTCGGGCAGCGGCAGGCCGGACGTGTCGCGGCGCAGGTCCTCGATCAGGCGCACGAACTGCGCCAGCGAGGTGCCGGGCTTGCCGCTGAGGTGCGGGACTGTGGCGTACAGGCTCGTGTTCCAGGTACGCGCCGCATCCGTGAGCACCTCGAGCGAGCGCGCACCGATGCCGCGTGTGGGGAAATTCACCACACGCGCGAAGGAGGTGTCGTCGTCCGGGTTGGCAATCAGGCGCAGGTAGGCGAGCGCGTGCTTGATCTCCTGGCGCTCGAAGAAGCGCAGGCCGCCATATACGCGGTAGGGAATGCCGGCCGAGAACAACTGATGCTCGAGCACTCGGGACTGCGCGTTCGAGCGATAGAGCAGCGCGATCTCGCTCCGTAGCGCGCCGTCGCGCACCAGCGACTGGATCTCCTCAACGATCCAGCGCGCTTCGTCTCCGTCCGAGTAGGCCTCGAACACACGGATCGGCTCGCCCGCGCCCTGGTCGGTCCACAGGTTCTTGCCCAAGCGATTGCTGTTGTGGCGGATGATCGCGTTGGCGGCGTCCAGGATGTTGCTGTGCGAGCGGTAGTTCTGCTCCAGCCGGATCACGTTCTGCACCCGGAACTCACGCTCGAAGTCGCGCATGTTGCCGACCTCTGCGCCGCGGAAACGGTAAATGCTCTGGTCGTCGTCGCCGACGCAGAACATCGCCGCGCCGCCCTCGCGCCCCTCATCGGCGAAGAGCTTCAGCCAACGATATTGCAGGCGGTTGGTGTCCTGGAACTCATCGACCAGGATGTGGCGGAAGCGGCGCTGGTAGTGGCGGCGCAGCGGTTCGTTGCGCTCGAGCAGCTCGTAGCTGCGTAGCAGCAACTCCGCAAAATCCACAACAGACTCGCGCTGGCACTGTGTTTCATACTCCTGAAACAGTTGTACGCGCTGGCGGGTGTAGTCGTCCCAGGCCTCCACCGCATGCGGCCGGTTGCCGGCTTCCTTCTGGCCGTTGATGAAGTGCTGCAGTTCGCGCGGCGGGAACTTCTCGTCATCGACGTTGAGCGTCTTCAGCAGACGCTTGATGGCGGCGAGCTGGTCGCCCGAGTCGAGAATCTGGAACAGTTGCGGCAGCCCGGCGTCGCGGTGGTGCGCACGCAGCAAGCGGTTGGCGAGGCCATGGAAGGTGCCGATCCACATGCCGCGGGTGCTCACCGGCAGCATCGTGGACAGGCGGGCAAGCATTTCCTTGGCTGCTTTGTTCGTGAATGTAACGCCAAGGAGACCAGCCGGATCGACCTGGCCGGACTGGATCAGCCAGGCGATGCGGGTGGTGAGCACCCGCGTCTTGCCCGAGCCGGCACCGGCGAGGATCAAGGCGTGCTGCGGCGGAAGCGTGACCGCCTGCAGTTGTTCGGTGTTGAGATTGGCGAGCAGCGTGGACATCGGGATTCCTTCTTCGACCCCGCATTGTATCGGCGCAGCGGCCCGGGGCCGAACCCATCCCGGGGCGCGCAAGGACGCGCACAACTGTTGCATCGCAACAACAGTGCGCTTGCGGTACGCCCAGAACGGGCTAAATTTGGATTGTGCAACGCACAAAAAGAGTTTGCGATTGCGGTAAACCGTCACGGACAACCCGCTCTTTTTTGTGCAGAATCAAGTGAAATTTCTGCCGCGCTCGCTACATTGCAGCACAGCATCAAAGCATGAACGAAGCACCCTCTGCCCAGAAAGCCGATGGTGCGATGACGGTGCCCTACCCGGCCCGAATGGAGAACACGATGAAGACGCCGAAACTGCTCCCCTGGTATGCCCGCAAGGCGGGTGTTTCACTCGAACGCGCCGAAGCCCTGTGGCGCAAAGCCGTGCGCGAAGCCACGGCCGAGACCGGCTGGGTCGGCAACGCCGAATACTGGGGTGCGGCCATGGACCATTTCGTCCGTCTGCTCGAAGAAGAGCGCAACACCCTGTGCGCGCCGCGCGTGCTGCCCTATGTGCGCAGCCAGAACCGCATGATGCGTCTGCCCCTGCTCGCCATGGAAGACCTGTTCTCGGCCTTCCACGCAAACTGGCAGCGCCAGATCCGCGCCACCCGCCGCGTCGCCTGATTCATCGCGCTGCGCCGCAGCGTGAGCACCTGTTGATTGTCTCCCTCCCTCCTTCAATGGAGATTCGGCACTCCGCACGCGGAGTGCCATTTTTTTGTCCAGCCCGAACGCACACCCTGCACCCACGGTGCGACACGCGTCACTGACAATTCGCGCAGCATGGGGCATCATCCCCGCCGACGATGCAGAATCAGCCCGGCAAGGCGGGCCATGGAGAGACTCGTGCGTGAACGTTTCAGTGGTGTTCTCGGTACACCGGAAGCCGCAACATTCCTTCCCGGGCACATGGCACGGCTGCAGTTCCCCGCTGGCGCCCTGGCCTACCCGCCCGCTGCCAGCATCTACCAGGAAAGCGGACGGGTGTGCCTCGCGCTCGGCCGGCCGCGCTTCCACGACGAAGCGCTGCAGCAGACCAACACCCGCCAGGGCGCCGCTGCCGCCTGGGCGCAGGCCTTCGCCCGCTTCGGCGACGAGGCCGTTCGACAGGCCGCCGGCCGGTTCTGCGTGGTGATGGTCGCCAGTGATGGCCGCGAGGCGGTGCTCGCCACCGACCGCTTCGGCACCTGGCCGATCTGCTACGCCACGCACGACGGCCGCCTGCACTTCTCCGACCGTGCCGACTCGGTACCGGGCATCGATCGCAAGCTCGCGCCGCAGGCGGTGTTCGAGTATCTGTTCTTCCACATGATCCCGGCGCCGACAACGGTTTTCGACGGCATCGCGCGCCTGCCCCACGGCCACCTCATCCAATGGCAGGACGGCAAGGCCGAGCTGCGCCGCTGGTGGAACCCGCAGTTCGACGAGCACGGTTCGCCCGACCTCGAGCAGTCCAAGGCGCGTTTCCTGCAGATCATCGAGGACGGCGTGCGGCGCGAGGCCGAAGGTGCCAGCGTGGGCTGCTTCCTGTCCGGCGGCACCGACAGCTCCACCGTCACCGGCATGCTGTGCAAGGTGCTCGGCCAGCCCGCGCGCGCCTACTCGATCGGCTTCGACGCCAGCGGCTACGACGAAATGGAATACGCCCGCCTCGCCGCCAAGCGCTTCGGCGCCGACCACCGCGAGTACTACGTCACCCCCGACGACCTGGTCGACGGCATTCCCAAGGTCGCGACCCACTACGATCAGCCCTTCGGCAACTCCTCGGCACTGCCCGGCTGGATCTGCGCCACCCGCGCACGCGAGGACGGCGTCGAGCGCATCCTCGCCGGCGACGGTGGCGACGAGCTCTTCGGCGGCAACAGCCGCTACGCCAAGCAGCGCGTGTTCGGCTGGTACGACGGCGTGCCCGGCCTGCTGCGCCGCGGCCTGCTCGAGCCCGCACTGGCGCTGCCCGGCATGGACCGCATCCCCGTCGCGAAGAAAGGCATGAGCTACGTGGAGCAGGCGCGCGTACCCATGCCCGACCGTATCCACATGTACAACATGCTGGTGCGCCTGGGCATGGAGAACGTGTTCGAGCCCGACTTCCTCGCCCGCGTCGACACCGGCCGCCCAAATATCGAGCAACGTGAGGTGTGGCGTGCGACCAATGCGCGCGCACACATCAACCTGATGCTCAACTACGACTGGAAGTACACCCTCGCCGACAACGACCTGCCCAAGGTCATCGGCACCACCCAGCTCGCCGGGGTGGAGGTGGCCTTTCCGCTGCTGTCGGACGAGCTCACCGACTTCTCCACCACGCTGCCGCCCGAATGGAAGCTCAAGCGCCTGACGCTGCGCTGGTTCTTCAAGGAAGCGCTACGCGGCTTCCTACCCGACGAGATCATCGCCAAGAAGAAGCACGGTTTCGGCCTGCCCTTCGGCGTGTGGGCCTGCCAGCACGCCGGCCTCAAGGCACTCGCCACCGACGCGCTCGGCAGCTTCCGCAAGCGCGGCATCGTCCGCCCCGCCTTCATCGACGATCTGCTCGCCATCCATCTGCCCGCTCACCCCGGCTATTACGGCGAAATGGTCTGGATCCTCACCATGATGGAGCTCTGGATGCGCGAGCACGTCGATGGGGCCGGCATCGACTGATCCGCAAACCGCTCACGACCGCGCCAACGGATCGGGTCGTAGGATCGCGCCGAAGGATGGCGCCGAATTGAACGGCGCGCCGTCCTCGCCCACAATGGCGGCTGACGACAAGGAGCCTCTCGTGAGCACCGCGCACACCCCCGACGCCGAAGCGATCCGCAGCGCCCTGCGCCTGGTCATGGATCCGGAGGTCGGCCTGAACATCGTCGACCTCGGCCTCATCTACAAGATCGAGTGCGAGCCCGGCAAGGTTTACATCGAAATGACGATGACCTCGCCCGCCTGCCCGCTCGCCGACATGATCCTCGACGACGTCGATAGCGTGCTCGACCCGATGCTGCCGCCGGAGATCGACATCCGCGTCGAACTCGTCTGGGACCCGCCCTGGACACCGGAGCGCATGGCCCCCGAAGCCCGCGACCACTTCGGCTGGAATCGATGAACACCCTGCCGCCGCTCGCGCGCGTGCCGCTGCTGGTGCTCGGGCTCGCCTCGCTCGTCACCGGCGTGCTGGCCGGGCTTGCCCGGCTCGGTGTCGTGGTGCCCGATTTCGGCGCCATGCAGGCGGGCAACCACGCCGCCCTGATGATCGGCGCCTTCTTCGGCGCGGTGATCTGCCTCGAGCGCGCGGTCGCGCTCGGCGGGCTGTGGCCCTATCTGGGGCCTGCGCTCTCCGGCGGCGCCGGCGTGCTGCTGCTGGCCGGCGGGCCACTCGTGGTCGCGCAGTGCCTGCTGGTGCTCGGCTCGGGCGTGCTCGTGGCCGGCGGCATCATGGTCACCCAGCGCCAGACGGCGCTGTTCACGGTGATGCTCGCGGTGGGCGCGGCCTGCTGGCTGGCGGGCAACCTGGCCTGGATCGCTACCGGCAACGTGCACGCAGCAGTGCCGCTCTGGCTCGCCTTTCTGGTGCTCACCATTGCCGGCGAGCGGCTCGAGCTCACCCGCTTCCTGCCGGTGCGCCCGGCCGCGCCGCCCAGCTTCCTGCTCGTCACCGCAGTGATCCTCGGCGGCGCGATCTTCGCCGCCTTCGACGACGCGCTCGGGCTCCGGGTGTTCTCGGCCGGCATGCTCGCGATGGCGGTCTGGCTGCTGGTGTTCGACATCGCCCGTCACACGGCCGCGCAGCAGGGGCTCACCCGCTTCATCGGCATCTGCCTGCTCACCGGCTACGTGTGGCTGGGCGCGGGGGCGCTCACGGGCCTGGCCGGCGGCTTCAGCCCGTCCAGCCCGCTGCACGACGTCGCGATGCACGCGCTCGCGCTCGGCTTCGTCTTCGCCATGGTGTTCGGCCACGCGGCCATCATCTTCCCGGCCGTGCTCAAGGTGAAGATTCCCTACCACCCCTTCTTCTATGTGCCACTCGCGCTGCTGCATCTGTCGCTCGCGCTGCGCGTGTTCGGCGGTCTCACCGAGAACCTCGTCCTGCGCCAGTGGGGTGCGCTCGCCAACGCCGCGACGCTCCTCGTCTTCATCGCCACCATGATCGCCAGCGTCCTGCGCGGTGCGCGCCAGCCCAAGGGCCGAAGCGGGCGCAGGCGAACTGCATAGCCGCTACAATCCCGGCCAAGCCCAACCACCCGAGCTCGCCATGACCGAGACCCGCCAGCCCCCCGCCCACACCCCGATGTCGCAATTCCGCAGCGAAGACGGCGAGCTGCTCGTCAACGGCCAACCCATCGGCCGCATCGCCGCGCGCCTGGGACGCACGCCGTTTTACGTGTACGACCGCAGCCTGCTGGACGCGCGCGTGGCGCAGCTGCGCGCGGCGCTGCCCCGGGCGATCAAGCTGCATTATGCGATGAAGGCCAACCCCATGCCGGCGCTGGTGTGCCACATGGCGCGCCGGGTCGATGGTATCGACGTGGCCTCGGCGGGTGAGCTGCTGGTGGCGCTGGACGCGGGTGCCGACCCGCGGGAGATCAGCTTCGCCGGCCCGGGCAAGACCGAAGCCGAGCTGCACCAGGCCGTCGCCGCCGGCATCCTGATCAACGTCGAGTCCTTCCGCGAGTTGCCCGTACTGGCGGCCGCCCAAGCGGCGCTGGGCCTGCCCGCGCGCGTGGCGGTGCGCGTCAATCCGGATTTCGAGCTCAAGTCCTCGGGCATGAAGATGGGCGGCGGGCCCAAGCAGTTCGGGGTGGATGCCGAGCAGGTGCCCGAACTGCTCGCCGAGATCGGCCGCGCAGGGCTGGCCTTCGAGGGCTTCCATCTCTTCGCGGGCTCGCAGAACCTCAAGCCCGACGCCATCATCGAGGCCCAGCAAAAGAGCTTCGCGCTCGCCTGCCGGCTGGCGGAGCATGCGCCCTCGCCGGTCCGCTTCCTCAACCTCGGCGGCGGCTTCGGCATTCCCTACTTCCCGGGCGAACAGCCGCTCGACCTGACCCCGATCGGCGCCAATCTCGCGGACCTCGTCGAGCAGGCGAAGACGGCGCTGCCGCAAGCCGAAATCGTCATCGAACTGGGGCGCTACTTCGTTGGCGAAGCGGGCCTGTACGTCGCCAGGGTGCTGGACAGGAAAGTGTCGCGCGGCCTCACCTACCTGGTCACCGACGGCGGCCTGCACCACCACCTGTCGGCCTCGGGCAACTTTGGCCAGGTCATCCGCAAGAACTACCCGGCGGCCATCGCCAACCGCATGGACGCCAGCGAGATGGAGACCGTGTCGGTGGTCGGCCCGCTGTGCACGCCGCTCGACCTTCTCGCAGACCGCATGAGCCTGCCTGCGGCCGAGCCTGGCGATCTGGTGGCCATCTATCAGTCAGGCGCCTATGGCGCCACCGCCAGCCCGCAGCGTTTCCTGGGACATCCGGCGGTCATTGAGGCGCTGGTGTGACACGCCCTGCTTGAATGGCATCAGCACGCGACACACCACCTCGAACGGCGCCCCCGCCGCCTCCATGGTCTGCGCCGCGCGCGACACCGACATGAAGCCGCGACGGACCGAGTCGAGGCACAACTCGATCAGCCGCCGCAGCTTCAGGCGCGTACGTTGCTCCATTTCCAGCCCCCTTCCAGAAAGTAGGTGCTCGACCTGGCGCCTCAGGCACCGGTCGGGCATTCTTGCTCGCGCAAGCAAGATTCATTCTCAGCTGCAAAGCCAAACGCTGCGAAGAATGCCGAATCAAGCACTTGTGAGCGGCCCGCCTGGCTGACACGCCCCGACAGACGCCCCGTACTCGCCCGTATGTAAAGAAAGTCGACACGCTCGAACCGGACATCCCATGCGCTTCCTCCTTCTCCTCGTCCTCGCCCTGATCGCCTACGGGTCGCTCTACCCGTTCGATTTCGTCATGCGCCCGGACGCCATGGCAGAGGTCGTGGCGCTGTTTGCCGCGCCTTCCCTGCAGATGCAGCGCGGAGATCTCGTCGGCAACCTGCTGCTCTTCGTGCCCTACGGCTTCCTCGTCGCGCTCGCGGCCAGGTCGGACCGGCGACCTGGGCCGGCGTATCTGCTCCATGCGGCCGCAGGCATGCTGGTCGCGGTAGGCGTTCAGATCGTGCAGATCTGGCTGCCGAGTCGCGTCCCCGCGCTGGGCGACGCCGTCATCAACGCGGGCGGCATGGCGCTCGGCTTCGTTCTCGGCCAGCTTGCGCTGCGCCTGCGCCCCTCGCTTGCTGACGCACGCCACGTGGCGGCGCTCGTGCCGCTGGGGCTCATGCTGGCATGGCTGGCTTACCAGTGGTTTCCACTCGTCCCGACGCTCGACTGGCAGAACGTCAAGAACGCGCTCAAGCCGCTCCTGCTCACCCCCCGGCTCGATCCGGTGCGGAGCCTGAGCACTGCCGTCGCCTGGGCCGCCTTCTTCAAGCTGTGGGACCTGCTCGCCGCCGGGCGGCGCTCCGCGCTGCTGCAGGCGCTCACCGGCATTGCGATCCTGTGCGCCAAGGTGCTCATCCTCGGCGCCGGCATCTCCGCCAGCAACGTCATCGGCCTCGGGCTGGCGCTCGTCGCGCTGCCCTGGCTGCACCACGCAAGAGCCCTGCCCGCGCTGGTCGTCGCGATTCTGCTCAGTGTGTTCCTCGCCGGCCTGCAGCCCTTCACCCCGAGCGGCACACCGGGCAGTTTCGCGTGGGTGCCCTTCACCGGCATGCTCGAAGGCAGCATGGCCACCAATCTCGCCAATCTGCTGGAGAAGACCTTCCTCTACGGCGCGGCAATCCTGTTCATGCAGCGCCACGGCGCGCGCGCCCTGCCTGCCGCCATCGCCGTCGCGCTATGCCTGGCGACGATCGAAGCCGCACAGCTCTTTCTGCCCGGACGCACCGCAGAATCCACCGACCCGATGCTCGCGCTCCTGCTCGGTGTCGTGATGGCGCAGTTGTCGCGGCGGCGCTGAACGCTCACCTGGCCCGCAGCCGCCGCATCAACCCCCGCGAACCCGGCTGCGCCACGCGCCCGGACTGGGATCGGAGAGCAGTTGCCGGACGATCGTCCAGCCACAGCGCAGCGCCTCCTCCCCCGCCGGCGAGAGCCCCTCGCCCAGCGCGGTGGAATCGGCGCGCAGCGCGAGCACGAAGGCCGGGGGCGGCGGGCGGCCCTGGGTTCGCACAAAGACCTCGAGCAAGGCTTCGGGCGCCATCGCATGGCTGAAAGCCAGACGCGACGCCTCGGCCCGGGCCTCATGGAGCGCGCAGGGCTCCTCCAGCCCGATCGCCGCATCGCAGAACAGCACGCACGCTGCGCCGGCAAGGTCCAGCACGTGCTCGATCTGCAACTGGAACACCTCCAGCGTCCCGACCGCCGGGTAGTGCTGCCTCACCCGCTCGAGCAGGCGCACGCCGAGCGCATCATCGCCCCGCGCCGTATTGCCGATCCCGATCACCAGCGTACGCTCGACCCCGCTCAATCGCGCACCAGCCGGTCGAGGGTCGAACCGTCGGCGTCCTTCAGCTCGAGCACCAGCGGCATCTGCCCGAGCGCATGGGTCGCGCACGACAGGCACGGGTCGAAAGCCCGTATCGCCACTTCGATATGGTTGAGCAGCCCTTCGGTGAGCGTGCGCCCGTCGAGATAGCGGCGCGCCACCGCACGGACCGCGGTATTCATGGCCTGGTTGTTATGCGTGGTCGACACGATCAGGTTGCACAGGCTCACCAGGTCGTCGTCATCGACCTGGTAGTGATGGATCAGCGTTCCGCGCGGCGCCTCGATGATGCCCACCCCCTCGCTCCGGCGCTCGCCAGTGGCCATGCGCTCGCCGCTCAGCAGGTCCGGGTCTTCGAGCAGTTCGCGGATCACCTCGGCCGCATGCAGCATCTCGATCATGCGCGCCCAGTGGTAGGCGAGCGTAGCCTGCACCGGCCGCCCCTCGCCATGATCGAGAAACTCGCGCCGCTCCGCCTCGGCAAAGGTGCTCGGGATGAAGTCGCAGTTCTGCACCCGGGCCAGCGGCCCCACCTTGTACCAGCCCGCATCCGGCCCCAGCTCGCGCAGATAGGGGAACTTCATGTAGCTCCACGGCTTGACCTGCTCGCAGATCACCGAGCGGTAGTCCTGGTCGGGCACGCTGTCCCGCAGGATGCGCCCCTCCGCGTCACGGAAGCGCAGGTGGCCGTGGTACAGATCCATCGCCCCATCGTCGCGCACGATGCTCATGAAGCCCGAGTCGAAGCGACCAAACACGTCGTACAGGGCCGGGTCGGCCCGATGCAGGCGCTTTACCAGCTCGACCGCCGCGCGCGACCACTCCACCACGCGGCCAACCTCCGCCCGCAGCAGCGCGTGGTCCTCGGCGGACAGGTGGCGGTTCACACCGCCCGGCACGGCGCCGGTGCCATGGATGCGCTTGCCGGCCGTCGCGCGGATCACCTCCTGCCCGAACTTGCGCAACAGCACGCCCTGGCGCGCAATCTCGGGATGTGCCTCCGCCACCCCGACGATGTTGCGGCGGCCGGCCTCGCTCTCGAAGCCGAACAGCAGGTCTGGCGAGGACAGATGGAAGAAGTGCAGCGCATGGGACTGCAGGATCTGCCCGTAATGCATCAGCCGCCGCAGCTTCTCGGCGGTGGGGGTGATCGGCACGCCGCCGACCACCCGATCCAGCGCCTTCGAAGCCGCCAGGTGGTGGCTGACCGGGCAGATGCCGCACAGCCGCTGCACCATGACCGGCACTTCCCAGTACGGCCGCCCCTTGATGAACACCTCGAAGCCGCGGAACTCGACGATGTGCAGCCGCGCCTCGCGCACATGGCCCGCGTCGTCCAGCAGCAGCGTGACCTTGCCGTGTCCCTCCACGCGGGAGACCGGGTCGATGACCACACGGCGCAGGGTTTCGCGGTCGTTTGCGGTTTCGAGTCTGGAAAGTGCGTCGTTCATGATGGGTTTCCCGGGGAAGCGACGCTCAATCGAAACGCAGGAGTTCGCGGTACAGGCGCGGCGTGCGCCCGGCGATCAGGTCGGAGAGGAATTTCCAGATCGCCTCACCCGAAGGCGGGCAGCCGGGAATGAAGTAATCCACCCGCACGATCTCATGGATCGGGTGCACCTTGTCGAGCAGCAGGGGCAACTCGGGGTCGTTCGGCACGCCGGGGGTCTGCATCCCCTCGCGGGATGCGTACACCTCGCGCAGGCAGGCGTCCAGGTCGAGGTGGTTGCGTTGCGCCGGCAGCCCGCCATTGATCGCACAGGCGCCCACCGCCACCAGCGTCTTGCAGTGGGCACGGAACTCGCGCAGCACATGCACGTTCTCGGCGTTGCACACCCCGCCTTCGATCAGGCCGATATCACACGGGCCGCAGTGCTTGATGTCGGTGAGCGGAGAGCGGTCGAATTCGACCAGCTCGGCAAGCTCGAAAAAGTGCTCGTCGATGTCCAGAAAGGACATGTGGCAGCCGAAGCAGCCCGCGAGCGACGTGGTCGCGATGCGCAGCCGGGGCTTCATGGGCACCGTGCTCATGGCGTGTCCTCCCGCCCGCGCATCGACACCACCGAGATCGGCGCTTCGTCGTAGGTTCGGCTGCCGATCGGGACCTCGAAGCCCACACGCTTGCGCAGGATCACCCCCACCGGACAGATACGCGCAGCCAGGTCGTCGGCCGAGAAATCGGTATCGCCGAGCCGCCCGGACTCGGCATTCACCACCAGGTGCTTGTGGATGCCGCGGTTCGTCAGCGCGAACACGCTCTTGCCATCCACGTCGCGACTCGCGCGCACGCACAGCTCGCAGAAGATGCAGCGGTTGAAGTCGAGCAGGATGTCCGGGTGCGAGGCATCGACGGGGCGCACCGGGAAGAAGTGGTCGAAGCGCGTGCTCGTCATTTCCAGCTCGTAGGCCTGCGCCTGAAGCTCGCAGTTGCCGCTCTTCTCGCAGCTGGGACAGAAGTGGTTGCCCTCGACGAACAGCATCTGCAGCAGGGCGCGGCGCTCGCCGTTCATCTCCGGCGTATTGCTCTCCACCTCCATGCCCTCCTTGGCCGCAAGCGCGCACGAAGAGACGTGCCGCCCGCCCACCTTGACCATGCACAGCTTGCACGAGCCATGCGGCGGAAAGTCCGGATGCCAGCACAGGTGCGGAATGTAGTAGCCCGCCGCGCGCGCCGCCTCGAGGATGGTCTGCCCCGCCTCGAAGGGAACCGGCCGGCCGTCCAGCATGAAGTGGTGGCTCATCCCTCACTCCCGTTCTCGGTATGGTTGCCGTTGTCGAGCCGCGCCGCCGGATCGTTGCGCCCGGTGATGCGGCGGGCAGTCTCCAGCTCGGCATCCAGGTCGAAAGCCGGCTCGAAATCCAGCGTCTTCAGCCGCCGCTCGTACGCGGGCCGAAACTTGCTCAGGGTATCCACCACCGCGTTCGGCGCCGTCGAACCCAGCCCGCAGTGGCTGGCGTTGCGCAGCAGGCGGTTGATCCACTCGATGTCCGCCAGATCCTTCTTCGCCCCGTACCCCTTGGCGAGCTTGTCCATGTAGCCCTTGAGCAACGAGGTACCGACGCGACAGGGGGTGCAGAAGCCGCAGCTCTCGTGGGTGAAGAACGCCACGAAGTTGCGCGCGATCTCGAATGGGTCGCGCGTGGAATCGAACACCATGAAGGCCCCCGCGCTGGGCACGTCCTCGAACGCGATCGCACGCGAGAACTCGTAGCCGGCCACCGAAACCCCCGACGCACCGCCCACCTGCACCATGTGCGCATCGCTGGCGCCGCAATCCTCGAGCACGCGGTCGATGCGCACACCGAACGGATACTCGTAGATCCCCGGAAACGCGCAGTCCCCCGACACCGACAGCAGCTTGGTGCCCGCAGACTGCGCCGTCCCGGTTGCCGCAAAGGCCGCGCCCCCGCCAAGCGCGATCAGCGTCGTCTTGGCCAGCGTCTCGACGTTGTTCACCACCGTCGGACGCCCCAGATAGCCATGCGTCGCCGGGAACGGCGGCCGTATTCGTGGCGTGCCGCGCTTGCCCTCGAGCGACTCGATCAGCGCGGTCTCCTCCCCGCACACATAGGCGCCGGCACCAAGGTGGATCTCGATGTCGAAGTCGAACCCCGCCTCGCCAAGAATGTGCGCCCCGAGCAACCCTCTGTCGCGCATGTCCTGCAGCGTGCGTTCGAGCCGCGGCCGCAGATAACGGTACTCGCCGCGCAGGTACACGAAACCCTGCTGCGCACCGATCGCCCAGGCCGCGAGCAGCATGCCCTCGAACACGCGCTCGGCGCAGCGGGCAAGCAGCACACGATCCTTGAAGGTGCCCGGTTCGCCCTCGTCGGCATTGCACACCACCACCTTGTGCTCGCCCGGCGCATCCCGGCAGGCCTCCCACTTCACGCAGGTCGTAAACCCGGCGCCGCCCCGGCCCCGCAGGCGCGAGCGCCGCATCTCCTCGATCCAGGCCGCACGCCCCATGCGCACCGCCGCCGCAATCGCGCTGCCCGCGACGAAGTCCTGCCCCAGCAGCGCATCCCGCCGCCGAATGTTGTCATCGACGTGAAAGAGCGCCTGCGGCCAGCGCGCGAGCGGCACCCGAGCACGCACCAGTTCGGCAACCTCGATGATGCGCGCGTGGTCCAGCCGCGTCACCGGCAGACCATTGACCAGCATCGCCGGCCCCTGGTCGCACATGCCGGTACAGGACGTCACATCGACACTGACCAGGCCATCCTCCGACAGCTTGCCGCGCTGGACCCACAGCTCGCGGCACAGCGCCTCGCGCAGCGCGGACCCGCCGAGCATGCGGTCGGTGATGTTGTCCGAGAACAGGATCCGGTACGCCCCCACCGGCTCGAGATGCAGAAAACTGTAGAAACCCGCCACGCCCTCGACCCGCGCCCGCGGCAACCCCAGCCCCGCCGCAACCGCGCTGATGCTCGCCGGTGGCAGATACCCAAGCCCGTCCTGCACGTCGATCAGCACCTGCAGCAGCCGACTCGCATCGCCCCCGCACCGGACCAAGGCCCCGCTCACCATCCGCTCGATCTCGACTCCAGGCACGGCACGCCCTCCGATGGACTCCCCACGATTCTACAACCCCAAAACCAATGGGATCAGACTCGATTGATTTCCCAAGGCATCGGCACCCCGCAAATTTCCTTTTGTCATATTTCCATTTAGCATTCCAGCTCCTCACGACGGAGCCCGGAGATGTCCAACACAGCAGCGCACGACGACCTCGACAGTCCGTGGAAGGAAGTCGTCGAGCACGCCTTCCCCGAATTCATCGACTTCTACTTCCCCAACATCAACCGTCAGATCGACTGGGCGTACGGCTACACCTTTCTCGACAAGGAACTGCAGAAGATCGCCCGCGACGGCGAACTCGGCCGCCGCTACGTCGACAAGCTTGTCCGCGTCACCACACTGGCGGGCGAAGAAGACTGGCTCTGCGTGCACATCGAAGTCCAGGGCGAGGTCGACCCCGGCTTCGAACGCCGGATGTTCGTCTATAACTACCGCATCTTCGACACTTACGACCGCCCCGTCGCCAGCCTCGCCGTACTCGCCGATAACGACCCGACCTGGCGCCCCGACCGCTTCGAATACGAGCGGTTGGGTTGTCGCCACAGCCTGCACTTTCCGGTCGCAAAGCTTGTCGACTACATTGCAGACGAAGGATCGCTGCTCGCCAACCCCAGCCCCTTCGCCCTGATCACCGCAGCCCACCTGTACACTCGCCGCACCCGAAAGAGCCCGGCACGACGCTTCGACGCCAAGCGCCGCCTCGTCCGCCTGCTCTACCAGCGCAACTGGTCTCGCCAACGCATCATCGATCTATTCCGGGTGCTCGACTGGATGCTCAAGCTGCCTGACTCGCTAGAACGCCAGCTATGGCAAGATATTGAAAACATTGAAGGAGAACGCAACGTGACGTACGTGAGCAGCATCGAGCGCTTCGCCATCGAGCGCGGAATGAAGAAAGGCATGCAACAAGGCATCGAGCAAGGCATCCAGCAGGGCATCGAAAAAGGAATCGCGAGAGGGATCGAAAAAGGGATCCAACAAGGCCTCGCCCAAAGCCTCCAGCGTCAGCTCAACCGCCGCTTCGGCCCGCTCTCAGCCGAAGTCACCCGCCAACTGGAGAACGCCACGCCCGAGCAACTTGAAACCTGGACCGATCGGGTTCTCGACGCGCGCACGATCGAAGAGGTCTTCGCCGAAGGCTGACTGCCCCTCACAAGACCGGGAGCAAGGAAAATTGGGGTCAGCCCCCATTTACTGCTCAGTGAAAGTAGCACCTGCGGCAAATTCTGATTGTTGCGTGATGCGCAACGCGATACGATCCGCCATGATCAAATCCTTTCGGCACAAAGGCCTCCGCAGACTCTTTGAGACAGGCAGCACTTCGGGCATACAGGCCAGTCACACCAAGCGACTGCGGATGCAGCTCGCAGCGCTGGACACGGCGCAGTCGATCGACGACATGGACATCCCGAGCTTTCGCCTGCATCCACTCAAAGGCAACCACGAGGGGCGCTGGTCGATCACCGTTAACGGCAACTGGCGGATGACCTTCGAGTTTGTCGACGGCAACGCTTACGTTCTGGACTACGAGGACTACCACTGATGGCCATGCATAATCCACCCCACCCCGGCGAATTCATCACCGAGATCTATCTCGCGCCTCACGGCGTCAGCGGTCGTGAATTGGCCAGCCGCCTGGACGTCGCAGCATCGACCTTGAGCCGCGTACTCAAGGGCAGCAGCCGCGTCACGCCCGACATGGCCTTGCGGCTGTCGAAGGCGCTGGGGCGCAGCCCCGAGAGCTGGCTGGCGATGCAGGATGCACACGACCTCTGGCTTGCGCGCCAGACCACCAATCTTGCCCGGGTGAGCAAGCTGGAACTGGCCGCAGCCTGAAGTGGGAAACTGGGGTCAGACCCCATTTACTCCCCCCCCGACCGCGACACCTTCCCGTTGAAGCTGTCATCCAGACCCGCTAGCCTTGCGGCGTTGCATCAGCACCCCGTGCAGATGCCCGTCTCATTCACTGCGAGCGCGAGCCAACCATGAAACTCACCATCTTCGGCACCGGCTACGTCGGCCTCGTCACCGGCGCCTGCCTGGCGGAAGTCGGCCACACCGTGGTCTGCATGGACGTCGACCAGGGCAAGATCGACAAGCTCCAGGCCGGCGTCGTCCCCATCTGGGAGCCCGGCCTGCAGCCCATCGTCGAGCGCAACGTCGCCGAAGGCAGGCTGCGCTTCACCACCGATGTGGAAGAAGCCGTCAAGCACGCCGAAGTGCAGTTCATCGCCGTCGGCACCCCGCCCGACGAAGACGGCTCGGCAGACCTGCAGTACGTGCTCGCAGTGGCCGAGGCCATCGCCCGCTACATGCCGCGCTACCGCGTCATCGTCAATAAATCCACCGTCCCGGTCGGTACCGCGGACAAGGTCCAGGCCAAGGTCGAGCAGATCCTCGCCGAGCGTGGCGAAGCGATCCCCTTCGATGTCGTCTCCAACCCCGAATTCCTCAAGGAAGGCGCGGCCGTCGGCGACTTCCTCAAGCCCGACCGCATCATCATCGGCACCCGCTCGGCCAAGGCGCAGGAGCGCATGCGCGAGCTCTACGAGCCCTTCAACCGCAACCACGAACGCACCCTGTTCATGGACGTGAAGAGCGCGGAGCTCACCAAGTACGCGGCCAACGCCATGCTCGCCACCAAGATCAGCTTCATGAACGAGCTGGCCAACATGGCCGAGATCCTGGGTGCCGACATCGAGGAAGTGCGTAAGGGCATCGGCGCCGATCCACGCATCGGCTATCACTTCATCTACCCCGGCTGCGGCTATGGCGGGTCTTGCTTTCCCAAAGACGTGCAAGCCCTGGGCCGCAGCGCCGACCAGATCGGCTACGACGCCCCGCTGCTCAAGGCCGTCGAGGCGGTCAACAACCGCCAGAAAACCACCCTCTTCGCCAAGCTCGCCCGCCACTTCGGTGGCGCCGAAGCCCTGCGCGGCAAAACCATCGCCGTCTGGGGCCTGGCCTTCAAGCCCAACACCGACGACATGCGCGAAGCCCCTAGCCGTACGCTCATCGAGGCACTCTGGGAAGCGGGCGCAAAGGTGCGAGCGTATGACCCGGTAGCAATGGACGAAACGCGGCGCATCTACGGCGAACGGCTCGACCTGGCGCTGTGCGGCAACAAGTACAGCGCGCTGGAAGGCGCCGATGCGCTAGCCATCTGCACCGAGTGGCAGCAGTTCCGCGCGCCCGATTTCGAGGAGATGCAGGCGCTGCTCCGCGCCAAGCTCATCATCGACGGCCGCAACCTCTACAACCCGGACCGCCTCGCCGACGACGGCTGGCACTACTACAGCGTCGGCCGCAGTCAACCACACACCAGCTCCCCCACGGAACCGAACGCGAGCATGCCCAAGCCCGAGGCGCTCGGCTGCTGAAAGATCAACGGAAAATTGAGGTCAGCCCCATTTGTCAGGCTCCATAATAAACGGGGTCAGCCCCCATTTACTCAGGAAACCCCCAGGGAGCACGACACCATGAACACCGAACTAGACCAGCGCATCACCTTCAATCCACGTCAGTGCGGCGGGCAGGCGTGCATTCGAGGGCTTCGGATCCGGGGGACTGACATCCTGGAAATGCTTGCCCAAGGAGTGGACCAGTCCGAAATCCTGGCCGACTTTCCCGACCTCGAAGCCGCAGACATCCTGGCCTGCCTGCATTTCGCCGCCAAGCCGTAAGCGCCCACCCGCCGATGCTCTTCAACGCCTACGAACTCCTCTTCCTACCGCTCACGGAAAATTGGGATCAGACCCCATTGATTCACAATTCATGAAGCGCACCATTCATGAAGCGACGGCTGGCAGCATTAAATCGTTGGCCGCGCCCAGTAGATCAATGTTGGCAACAATGCGCAGCTCTGCCAACATTTGGAGCACACATCGTTCGAGGCCCAAACCATGGCACACGCACAAGTCCCCAAGCGGGCAACCAACGTCTCGCTGGCCGAGCCCCTTCTGGCCGAGGCCAAGCAACTGCGCATCAACATCTCTCAGGCTGCAGAAGCGGGCGTGGCGCGCGCTGTCGCCGAGAAGCGCGCCGAGCTCTGGGTAGCGGAAAACCAGAAGGCGTTCGATTGCTGGAATGCGTACGTCGAGAAGAACGGCCTCCCACTTGGCAAGTACAGGAGCTTCTGATGACCCGGCTGACCGTCTACAAGAACCCTGACGGCCCTGGCTACCTCGTGGACCTGCAAGCCGACATCAACAGCCATTTCGCAACCCGCGTCGTGGCGCCGCTACTGCCGGTTGAAGCGGTACCGTTCTACGCCTCCGCGCTCAACCCCGTTTTCGAGATCGAAGGCGCGCGCTTCGTGATGGCAACGCAAGGCATGGCGGCGGTTCCACTGGCGATCTTGAAGCACCCGGTGGCTTCGCTCGAACATCGGCGAACAGAAGTCGTCGCCGCAGTCGACCTCTTGTTCCAAGGTTTTTGAGCCCCCTTTCCTCAAGAAGAAGTCGAAGCCCGCATGGGCACGACCAAGAGCGCCATATCACGGCTCGAGTCCTCGCTGCGCACCGACAAGCACCCGCCGATGCTCTTCAACGCCTACGAATTCCTCTTCCTCTTCCTTCCGCTCACGCTCGCCGGCTACTTCTGGGTCGCGCGGCGCGGGCATGAGCCGGCGATCGTCTGGCTGGTGCTGGCCTCGCTGTTCTTCTACGCGTGGTGGCGGCCGGTTTATCTGGTGTTGCTGCTCGTGTCGATGCTCGCCAACTTCGGCCTCGGCAGCCTGCTCGACCAGGCGCACCGACTGAGCCGCCAGCACGCCGGCAAAGCCTGGCTGATCGCTGGCATCGTCTTTAACCTCAGCCTGCTCGGCTACTTCAAATACGCCAACTTCACCGTCAACAGCCTCAACGCACTCGCCGGCACCGACTTCCACCTCGACACCATCATCCTGCCGCTGGCGATCTCCTTCTTCACCTTCCAGCAGATCGCCTACTTGGTCGACGCATACCAAGGCCAGGCGCGCGAATACCGCTTCACCCACTACGCGCTCTTCGTCACCTTCTTTCCGCAGCTCATCGCCGGCCCCATCGTCCATCACCGCGACATGCTGCCGCAGTTCATGCAGCCCGGCGCGCTCACGCCGCGCGCGCAGAACATGGCTATCGGCCTCAGCGTCTTCGCCCTCGGGCTGTTCAAGAAAACCGTCCTCGCCGACGGCGTCGCCCAGTACGCCACCCCCGTCTTCGACGCTGCTGCTGCGGGCGACACGCTCAGCTTCTTCGAGGCCTGGGGCGGCGCGCTCGCCTACACGCTGCAGCTCTACTTCGACTTCTCCGGCTATTCCGACATGGCCATCGGCGCCGCGCGCATGTTCGGCATCGTCCTGCCGGTCAACTTCCACTCGCCCTACAAAGCCACCAACATCATCGAATTCTGGCGGCGCTGGCACATGACGCTGTCGGCCTTCCTGCGCGACTATCTCTACATCGCGCTCGGCGGCAACCGCGCCGGGCGGCTCATGCGCTACCGCAACCTCATGCTCACCATGCTGCTCGGCGGCCTGTGGCACGGTGCGGGCTGGACCTTCGTCGCCTGGGGCGCGCTGCACGGACTGTATCTGTGCATCAACCACGCCTGGCGGCACACCACCACGCGCCTCTTCCCGCAGGGGCTACTCCCCGTCCCGCTCGCCAAGGTGCTGTCGTGGCTCGTCACCTTCGTCGCCGTCGTCATCGGCTGGGTGTTCTTCCGCGCGGGCAGTTTCGATGCCGCCGTCAGCGTGCTGCAGGGCATGGCCGGCCTCAACGGCATCGCGCTGCCCAACGCCATCGCAGCGCGGCTCGATGCGGCGTGGCCGGTGCTTGCCAGCCTCGGCTTCGGCACCTACCTCGGCGGCGGATCGCAGTTCGTCTTCACCTGGCTATGGATCGCCGCCCTGCTACCAGTCGCGCTCATCCTGCCCAACACGCAGCAGATCATGCGCCACACCCAACCCGGCCTGCACCTGCACAGCGGGCGCGCCGAAGACGAACTCCAGGCCGCCCCGCGCCTCGCGGACAAACTCGCCTGGCGCAGCACCACTGGCTGGGCCATCGGCATCGGCCTGCTCGCCGCCATTGCCGTGCTCGCCATGACGCGCATCTCCGAATTCCTCTACTTCCAGTTCTGAGCCCGCCATGGACAGCCCCACCGCCTCGCGTCGCTTCCTGCTCTGGCTGGCGCTCAGCTTTGCCCTGGTGTGCACCGCAGCCGCCGGCTTCAACTACGTCGTCGACCCCTACGGCCTGTTCGGCACACCCCGCATCCAGGGCCTCAACGCCGTCAAGCCCACCGCAGCCGAACGTGTGCGCGTCACCAAGCCCTACATGGCCAGTGTCGCCCGCCCGGCCACCGTCATCGCCGGCAACTCGCGCCCCGAGCTCGGCCTCGACCCGCAAAGCCCCTGCTGGCCCGACGATCACAAGCCCGTCTTCAACACCGGCATCCCCGGCGCCAGCTTCTACATGCAGACCCAGTACGCCAAGCACGCCCTCATGGCCGGCGGCGGCAAACGCGCCCTGCTCGCGGTCGACTTCCTCGACTTCCTCACCAATACCGCCACCCCCGCCCCCCCGCCCAACTGGCCGGCGCTGGCCCGCAGCTATGCCGGCCGCCTCCAAATCCCCGGCGAAAACGCCCCCGGCTGGCAACGCATCCACCTGCAGGCGCAGGACCAGCTCGGCGCCCTGTTCTCGCTCACCACCCTGGCCGACGCACTCGGCACCGTCGCCCGCCAGCGCGCCCCCTTCACCGCCGACCGCCGCGCAGACGGCTTCAACCCCGGGCGCGACTACCAGGCCATCATCCGCAGCGAAGGCCAGCACGTGCTCTTCGCGCAGAAAAACGCCGAGCTACGCGAGCGCCTGGCAAACCCGAAGCTAGGCCTCTTCCCCGCAGGCCAGCACAGCAACGAAAGCTTCGAGGCGCTCAAGGGTTTTCTGGGATGGGCGAAACAGCACGGCATCGCCGTCACCGTCTTCATCAACCCCTACCATGCCGACTACCACCGCATCATCGCGGAGTCGGGACTGGGCGAGACATACGCGCAGTGGACGCGGAGGGTTGCGGAGATCGCGGCGGCGGCAGCGGTGCCGTTCCGGGACTTCAATGCGCAAGGGTTCGAGCTGGACGAGACGCCACCGGGGCCTGGGGTGCGGGGGGAGCACATCCGGTGGTTCTGGGAGCCGGCGCATTACACGGCGAAGTTGGGGGAGGTGATGCTGAGCAAGACGGTGATCAACGCGGCTTGCACCATCCCGCCAACGGAGTAACTTCGCGGGCCCGGCCCAGACAGCAGGCCGCCAAGCCCCAAGCGCTTCAGGCCAATCCTCGCACCCACGCCAACGTCGCCCTCGCCACGCCCTCGCTCTGCGCCACCGCAGAAAACGTGTGATCCGCCTCTGGAAAGTGCTGCACCTGGCAGCGCCCGGAACCTATGAACGCCCCCCACCCCCCATCCCCGGAAATACACTGCTCGAACTCGCGCGCAACGTAGTCACGGCCGCTCAGAAACACCGCGACAGGTAAGTCGCAACGCAGCAACCCACGCAGCATGCGCTCCGGCAGCGCCCCCTCCCGATCAGATGTCGTCGGCGTATCGCCTGCACCTGCCGCCGCCTCGGCTGCCTCTTTAACCCCACCCAGCGCGCCGCGCAAATTCACGCCACCGCCGAACAGCTTGCGCCAGAAACCAGGGTCCAGCAGCCGCTGCAGGTAATAGTGCTTGAGCATCGTGCGCGCCTGGGTTTCGGCCGTTCGCACCCACGGATTCAGCAGCACGGCGCCCGCCACCAGCGGGTTGCCGCCAAGGCTCAGGCAGATCGCACTCGCGCCATCGCACAGCCCCCAAAGCACGATCCGCTTCAGCGCCGGCACCTCACGGGCAAATGTCGCGATCGCCGCCTCGATGTCTTCAGAAACGGCTTCAAAATCCCGCGCCTCTCCGCTCGAATCCCCCATGCCGCGGTAATCGAAGCGCATGCAGGGCACGCCATTGTCCGCAAGAAAGCGTGCCAGCATTACGAACTGCCGATGACTACCCACCCGGTACTGCGGCCCGCCGACAACGATCAGCACACCCGTATCCGCAGTCGCCACATCGACACTCGCCGGCAGGGAGATCACGCCGACGAGCGTCTCCCCCTCGCAGTCGAACACCACCGTGCGCTCAGTGTGCATTCGCCCACCCGTCGAGCACTGCACACGACGCTTCGATCAGCGGCAGCGAAACCTCGATCTCCTGCGTCTGCCAGAAGAACGAGCCGGCCACTTTCTGATGCAGTATGGCTTGCCCCGTAGCCGAGCAGCGCGCTACCCACTCACCCAGCGCACGGCTCGGCTTCGCGCTGCCCGTGGCAGTCAGCTCCATGACCGCCACGGACGCATCAAAGCCGGCGGGCAGCTCGAGCCTCGACACGGACCACCCCTCGGCCAACTTCGGCGCCATTTGGTAGCCCGCGACCTCAACATCGCCCCCCGCCTCCAGCCGCGACAAAAGTGCCGATGCCGAGGCGCGCGCCCTTGTGTCGTCCTGCAAGTTGGCCGTGGCAATCAAGCGCAGAAACTGCAAGAGGTTTCGCCGCCCATCAACCACCGGGTGCCACAGCAGCAAGCCGTCGCACCGCCCGCCTCGCGTCAGCCAATCACCCGCGAGCAAGGCGCCACTCCGCACCGCCCAGATGAACAATGAGCCATCGGCCTGCGACCGCAGCCACGCGGCACCGCGCCCGACATCATCGACCCACGTCTCCCAGGTCGCCTCGGCAAGATCTCCACTGCTGTCCCCGCTGCCGTGCAGATCCATCCGCAGCACAAGCAGCCCGGCATCCGCCAGTGCCCGCGCAGCCAGCGCGCACATGCGCCGCGACTTGTTCAGCTCTTCCAGCAGGGGCGGCACCAGCAGCACGAGTCCGCGCGGCCGCCCCGCGGGTCGGTTCACAATGCAAAAACGCTGCCCGAAAGCAGCGTCCATGAAAAAAGCCTCGAGCGCACACATGCGCTGCAGCGCTCGTCAGCCCAGCTTGCCCTGGATGAACTCGACCAGCGTGCCCACCGTGGCAAACGTCGCGCCATCGATCTCGTCGTCCTCGACGAAGAAGTCGAAGCGCTCTTCCATGAGGTTGATTACCCCGACCACCGCCATCGAGTCGAGTTCGGGCACCGCGCCCAGAAGCGGGGTGTCGTGTGTGAATGCAGCTGCACGGCCGTTCAGGCAGAGCACCTCATCCAGGATGCTCAGCACTTCTTTCGTGATATCCAACGATGCTCTCCTGCATGTTGTCGTTGATATTCAGATCGCAGGCGATCTGCGATAAACGGCTTGTATTATAGGGGCTTGTTTGCGAAAGACGACGCCATTGCGACACACCATTCCCGCAGACTGCCGCGCCACATGAAATCCCTCCTCATGATCGCCTTCCACTTCCCGCCGATTCAGGGCAGCAGCGGCATCCAGCGCACGCTGGGTTTCGCGCGGCATCTACCCGAATTCGGCTGGCAGCCGATCGTGCTCACCGCTCATCCGCGGGCCTACCCCAGCACCACCAACGACCTCGCCGACAGCCTGCCACCCGAGCTCCAGGTCATTCGAGCCCAGGCCTGGGACGCCTCGCGCCACTTCGCCATCCGCGGCCGCTACCCCGCCGCACTCGCGCGCCCCGACCGCTGGGCGAGCTGGTGGTTTGGCGCAGTCCCCGCCGGCATGTCAGCCATCCACCAGCTCAAGCCCCACGCACTCTGGTCAACCTACCCCATCGCCACCGCCCACCGAATCGGCGCCACGCTCCAGGCGCGCAGCGGCCTGCCCTGGGTTGCAGACTTTCGCGACCCCATGGCGCAGGACGACTACCCACCCGACCCGGTCACCCGCCGCCACTACGCCGACCTCGACCAACGCACCGTCACCCAAGCCAGCCGCACGTTTCTCAGCACGCCCACCGCCGTCGCCGACTACCGCCGCCGCTACCCACAGCAAGCGCACCGCATTGATCTTCTGGAAAACGCCTTCGATGAAGGGGCCTTCCAACAGGCTGAGACATCTCACGAAGCCATTGCTGGCCCACTCGCCCCCGGCAAGCGCACCCTGCTCCACAGCGGCATCGTCTACCCAAGCGAGCGCGATCCCAGCCATCTCTTCGAAGCACTCGCCCGCCTGCAGCAGACTCGGCCCCAGGTCTATGACGGCCTGCAGATACGCTTTCGCGCCCCGGTGCACGACACCCTGCTCAAACACCTCGCCACCAAGCATGGGGTGCAGCAGGCCGTACAGATCCTGCCCGCCCTCGGCTACCGCGACGCACTCGCAGAGATGCTCCGGGCCGATGGACTGCTGATCCTGCAGGCAAGCAACTGCAACGCGCAGATCCCCGCCAAGCTCTACGAATACTTTCGCGCGCAGCGCCCCATCATCTCGCTCACCGATCCAGCAGGCGACACCGCCGCACGGTGCCGCGCCGCCGGCATCGAAACCGATGCGCCCCTTGACGACGTCACCGCCATCGCCAGCCGGCTGGAACAGTTCGTCACCGGCACGCTTCCGCGCAGCATCGCGCCCGCAGTCAATATCGCGCAGGCGTCGCGTCGCGCCCGTGCGCAGCAGCTCGCCAAGGCGCTCGACGCCTTATGAGCACATCGGCGCCAAGCATCGTCGGCCAGGACCCGCACCTCAGCGAAGCCTGGTTCGCCCTGCTGCGCAACACCGCCCTGCCACCCGGCACCACGGCTCACACCCTCGACATCGGCATGGCCGCGGCGCCTGCCTCCGCGCAACTGCACCTCATGCGCAGGCCCGACGCCCCGCGCGAGCTCCACGGCCTGTCCACCTTCTACACCCCGCGCTTCGGCCCAAGCGGTCCCGGCCCAATCGACGCCGAGGCACTCTGCGCGCATTGGCGCCGCATCCGCCGCACCGCCGGCGCCCCACACCTCATCCAGCTCGCACCCCTCGCACCTGACGACCGCTTCTTCACCCTCGCATGCAGCACGCTGCGCCAGGCGGGCTGGCTCGTGGATGACTACTTCTGCTTCGGCAACTGGCATGCCGATGTATCAGGCCAACACTTCGACGACTATCTCGCCGCCCGCCCCTCGCAACTGCGCAACACCCTGCTTCGTCACCGCCGCAAGCTCGCGCGGCGCAGCGACTTCAACGTCCGCATCCAGGTCGCTGCCAATGCAGCGCTGCCTGCAGCCATCGCCGAATTCACCCGCGTCTACAACCTGAGCTGGAAGCAGCCCGAGCCCTTTCCGCAGTTCATCCCCGGCCTGTGCGCACTCGCGGCCAACCAGGGCTGGCTACGCCTCGGGCTGCTCGAGCTCGACAGCCGCACGGTCGCCGCACAGCTCTGGCTTGTCGCAGCCGGAACCGCATACATCGTCAAGCTCGCGCACGACAAGCAATACGCTGCGCTGGGCGTAGGCACCGTGCTCACCGGCCACCTCATGCAGCACGTCATCGACATCGACCGCGTGCAGCACATCGACTACCTCATCGGCGACGACCCCTACAAACGCAACTGGACACCCCTGCGTCGCGAACGCCGCGGGCTCATTGCCTTCAACCCGGCCAGTGCCCGCGGACTCGCCCTCGCAGCGCGGCACTTCGCAGGCCGCGCCCTGAAAGGGTTTCGGCGACACATTTCGGGCGCCGGCACAACATGACCACCGCCCCCGGCAGCCTCGTTCAAGGCACCCTGCTCACCGTCGCAATGCGCTGGACAGACCGCCTCATCGGCCTCGTCAGCACGCTCATCCTCGCCCGCCTGCTCACGCCCGCCGACTTCGGCATCATCGCCATGGCGACGCTCGTCATCGCGCTCGCCGATGTTCTGCTCGATCTCGGCACCAACATCGCGCTAGTGCGCGACCCCGACGCCACCCAGGCACACTACGACACCGCCTGGACACTGCGCCTCATCCAGACTGCGCTCTCGACCGCGCTCATCATCGCCGCCGCCCCACTGGCCGCTGACTACTTCGGGGACGCCCGCGTTCAGCCGGTGCTGCAGATCCTCGCCTTCTCGCTGCTGCTCGGCGGCCTGGAAAACATCGGCATCGTCGCCTTTCACAAGCAGATGCAGTTCGGCGACGAGTTCCGTTTTCTGTTCGCACGCCGCATCGCCGGTTTCATCATCACCATCGTCGCCGCAGTCGTGCTGCGCAACTACTGGGCGCTGGTCATCGGCACGCTCGGTGGGCGCCTGCTCGGTGTGCTGCTCAGTTACTTCATGCACCCGATGCGCCCGCGCCTGAGCCTGGCGCGCTTTGGCGCACTGTTTGCCGTGTCGCAATGGATGCTGCTGCGCGGCATCGGCGACTTCCTCAACCAGAGCCTGCACCGCATGCTGGTCGGGCGCTGGAACAGCGCGCCGGTCATGGGTGCCTACACCGTCGCGCACGAGATCGCCACCATGCCCTCGGCCGAGCTCGTCGCCCCCATGAACAGGGCGCTGTTCCCCGCCCTCGCTGCCGCGCACGACAACCCGGCCGAACGCCAGCGCCTCTTCCTGCTCGCACTCGGTCTGCAAGCCGCCATCGCCATCCCAGCCGCCACGGGCCTGGCGCTGGTCGCACCGCTTGCCGTGCCGGTGCTGCTCGGTGCGCAGTGGGTCGAGGCCGTGCCACTGCTGCAGCTCCTCGCGCTTGCCGGCATTGCCCATGCACTCACCGCCGGCAGCCAGTATCTGCTCATCGTGCTCGGCAAGCTGGCCCAGGCCACCGCCATCATCTGGCTGCAGGTGGGGCTGTTCGCCGCGCTCGCACTGGTCGCCATGCCCGGCGCCGACGCCGAAGCGCTCGCTGCCCTCCGCCTGGTGGTATCGGCCAGCGCCATCCTGGCCACCGCCGTGTTCGTCCGCAGGCATGGCGGCATCGCCCTTGCTGCCATGGCCCGAACCTGCTTACGCCCCCTTGCAGCCACCGCGCTCATGGCCGTCACAGTCCTCGCAACCGGCTCCCTCGATGCCGCCGCCAGCCTTCCGACCTCGATGGTGCTGATCATGCAAATTGCCCTTGGTGCAATCAGCTACGCTGCCGCACTGTTTGGCCTGTGGGCCCTCCGAGGGCGACCGGCGGGTGCAGAAAGCTGGCTCTTCACAAAAATCCGCAGCGTAATGGGGCAATAATCCCGCCTAACGTCATCACGCCTGACAGCCCCCCCTGCTCCCGACCATGGCCCGTTCGCTTCTCGACACCCTCAAGCAGCACTACATCCGCCACTTCCGCAGCTACAACGCGCAAGCCTTGCGCAACAAGCTCACGCAGATCGGCGTGCGCACGGGCGACACGCTCATGGTCCATTCGTCCTGGCGCCCCAACAACGGCTTCACCGGCACGCCCGCCCAGTTCTGCGCCGCGCTGCGCGAGGCCGTGGGCGAAGGCGGGCTGGTGGTCATGCCCTCGCTCACCTACCACAACATGAGCTCGGCCGAATTCCTTGCCACCGGAAAGCCGATGAACGTGCGCCGCAGCCCCTCTGCCATGGGCCTGCTCACCGAGGTTTTCCGGCGCGGCAAAGGCGTCATACGCAGCCTCAGCCCCACGCACCCGCTGCTCGCCTGGGGCAAGGGCGCCGAAGAGTTCATCGTCGGGCACGAAGCCACTGACCGCCCCTTTGGCCCCGACTCCCCCTTCGCCCGCCTGCTGCAGCGCAACGCGTTCATCCTGTGCGTGGATGCCGGCTTCTCGTCGATCACCTTCACCCACTTCGTCGAAGACCAGCTCGCACACACGCTCGACGTGCCGCTCTACGAGCCCAGCCCCATCAACGGCACCGTCATCGACAGCGCGGGCGCCGAGCACATCGTCCCCACCCGCGTGCTGTCCGCTGCGGCCAACAAACTGCGCCGCGAACCCCGCCTGATCGCGCACCTCACCCAGGCCGGCAGCCTGCACGAGGGCCGCATCGGCAACACCCGGCTTACGTGGATTCGCGCGCAAGACCACCTGCGTGGTGCGGAAACACTGGCGACGTCAGGCGCGCATTTCTTCGATCGCGCAACGGCCGGCTGATCGCGCAAGCGGTGGAGACTTAGCGCGCCAACTGCTCGATCAATTCACCAAGCCGCATTTCCCGCGCGATCGCAACGGATCCTTCATGGGTCAGGTGGCCAGCATCCACGTACAGGATCGCCTCACCGCTCGTCACTCTGCACGACCCCGCTGAGCAGAGATGCTCGTCAAGTCGAATCACCCCAACGTCGGCAGCCCGCTCAAGCCTGTCGAGAAAGCCGATCACGGCGCCATTCGCTTCCAGGTGCTGTGCATGAGGTACCGTGCAGTCATCTGTAGGCGCGCCAAGAACGAGCTTCTGCTTGGCACGGCGTTCGAGGCAGGCTCCGACATTGAAGCCGGCCGAAGGCGTAGGCCCGACCACGACAACGCGCTTGCCTGCGGCGCGCAACGCCTCGACCGTTGCAGTGAAATACTCGATGAACAAGGCTTCACCCACCGCAGACTCCTGGGCGTTGCCAGTTGCATCCACCGTCAGCAGCCGCCATACCCTTCGCCCGTCGTGACTCATGAGGTACTGCCGGAAGGAGCTCGCCAGCACCACGATCTCGATCTCCGCCGCCCCCCGCACATGCTCGAACACCTGCCGGTTGTAGGCGATACAAGACGCCGCCCAATGGCGCGTATAAAACACGTCACTGGTCGGCGCCATATCAAGCACAGGCCCACAGTTGCCCATCGTCGCCTGCGCAACACCACCACGACTCGTGTCGACGACACCGGGCACCAGATGCATGGCGTAGGAATCACCCCACACCATCACGGCCGGCTTGTCGGCGCTCCTGCATTCGGCCTTGAGCTCAAAGCGACCTTCGGATATGCAGACTGCAGAAAAGCCATCATTCGGCCGTCGGATGTGCGCAAAGTCCTGCTCCGTCACAAACGCCCGAGACAGCAGCAGCGGCAGCACAACCAAGGCCGTGCTCACCGCAATAACGCCTGCAAGCTGGGCGCGGGTGCCCTTGAGCGGCATCTCGCGAATGGGGCGCTCGACAAACCGGTACAGGCAATAACCAAGAACGACGCTCAGCACCAGCGCGAGACACCGCTCCCACAGCCCAACTGACGAAACGGAGGCGTTCTTGAGAAAGGCGAACACCGGCCAGTGCGCGAGATACAACGAATACGAGATGTCGCCAACACGAGCGAGCCCCCGCACAAGCGCGGACTGCCCCGCGTCCGGGTGGCGCCGCGCGATCACGATCACGGTAGCGAGGCAAACCAGCGCCGCGTTCAAGCCCGGGTGCGAGCCCGGTAAGGGAAACAGCGGCACCAGTAGCAACGCACTAGTCGCCGGCCAGAACAACCACCGGCTCCAAACACCAGGCCCTGCAGAATTTCTCGGCATCAGCGCCAGGATCGAGCCCAGCCCAAGCTCCCACGCCCGAGTCGGCAAGAGATAGAAGGTCGCGATCGGTTTGTAGTCGAGAAGCACGAAGCAAGCGAGCGCACTCAGGCCAACCACGAGGCTTATCGCAGGCAATCTGAACCGCTGCGGCAGAAACACCAAGGCCGCCGGCAGCAGAAAGTAGTACTGCTCCTCAATCGACAGCGACCAGATGTGCAGCAGTGGCTTGAGGTCGGCCGCCCCCTCGAAGTAGCCCGACTGCAGGAACAGCACCACGTTCGACGAAAACGTAAGTGCGCCGATCAACTGCGCAAAGAAATCCCGCAACTCGGCGTCGTTGAGGACCACCGGCGCCAACAAGCCTGTCACCAGGAAGGTCACATATGCCGCAGGCAGCAGCCGCTTCGCACGGCGGTAGTAAAACTCCGCAAAGGAAAACTCGCCCCGCCCGAGCGCCCGAGCAACCAGCCCGGTGATCAGATAGCCCGAAATGACGAAGAAGACATCGACCCCGAGGTAGCCCCCGGGCAGAAACAGGTCTGCGTGATAGAGCAGCACCAGCAGCACCGCCACGCCGCGCAGCGCCTGCAGGTCAATACGAAAACCGGACTGCATTCACAAGGCTCCTGCTCGATTGTCGTGTCATTCCCCCCCGCCTTGCGTACCAGCTGCATGCACCCCCGGGAGCCAACTCGGTCACGGAATGCTCACCGAATCCAAGTATTATTATCTGCAATGCAATGCACGCCCAACCACCTGATCACGGCCATCGCCGACCCACAGCCCCATGCAACTCACCGACGCACTACAGCAAAGGTATCTTGTCCTGCGTGACAAGTTCGGGATCGGACTCACGACCCCCACCGACAACCGCACTCATCTCGATGCCGCCATCGCCTGGCTGAAGCACGCCCAGGATGTCACCGGCAACGGTGGCGTTGCCCAGACCTGGCTCGTCCGGGTGAAAAAGTGGGCGCCATCCTACCCGGAAACCACCGGCTACATCATCCCGACGTTCTACCGGTACGCAGCCCTCTCTGGCGACGATGACGCCCGCCAGCGTGCACGCCGCATGGCCGACTGGGAGATCGACATCCAGCACCCTACCGGCGGCGTACTGGCAGGGGCACTCGGCGATTCTGACCAGCCCACCGTGTTCAACACCGGCCAGGTCATCTTTGGCTGGGTGCGCGCGTTCGAAGAGGAAGGCGACGAGCGCTACCGCGAAGCGGCGGTGCGCGCCGCGAACTGGCTGTGCAACATCATGGAAGACGACGGCTGCTGGCGGCAGTTCGGCTCGCCAATGACCGGCAAGCACATCAACACCTACAACACACGCTCGGCCTGGAGCCTGGCGCGCGCGCACGAGATCACTGGCGAGCAACGCTTCCTGGACGCTGCCGTGCGCAACTGCGAATGGGCACTGACCCAGGCCGAGGCCAACGGCTGGCTCAACACCAACTGCCTGCAGGACAACACCCAGCCCTTCACCCACACCATCGCCTACGCCATGCGCGGTCTGCTCGAAATTGGCGCATACGCGCAACGCGAAGACTTCCTCAAGATCGCCCGGCAGATCGGCGATGCGATGCTTGCAGCGCTACCCGAAAACGGATTCCTGCCCGGGCGCTTCGACAAGCAATGGCAACCCACCGTGAAATGGTCGTGCCTGACCGGGGATTGCCAGCTCGGGATCAACTGGGGGCGGCTCTATCAAATTACAGGCGAAGTGAAATATCGCGAAGCCACCTCGCGCGTACTAGGCTTCGTCAAGAAAACACAGCGGCTGAATCGCGGAGACGTTGATACCGACGGAGGCATCAAGGGCAGCCATCCAATCAATGGTGGCTATCATCCTTGGCAGTATCCGAATTGGGCGACGAAGTTTTACGCAGATTCGCTGATGATGAACCAAAGTAACCAGTCAGGCCCCAAATACATAATTGCACAAAGACGCGTGCAGGCATGAACTCAAACCTTTCTAGCCACCCCATTTTAAGCTTCGATTTCAATACCTTCATGGAGCACGGCTCGATGATGAGCCGCGAGCACGTGCTGCTTCGGCTCGCAAAAAAACACTTAATTCTCCACTCCACACCACCGAGCGGCCGTGAAGTCGAGCCAAAAAATGGCGGCTTGACCAAAATCGCAGAGAATCTGTATCACTACACAAACCCACGATTTTTACCCAAGCTCTATCACCCAGAATTTCTTGTTCATCTCGTGGACCGCGTTAGATCTATCCACAGAAGAAGAACCCTATTAAGACTCGGCGGCAGGACTCCGCCGATCCTTTATATCTGGCACCCAGAATTCGCCACCGAGATCGATCGATACGACCACGCCTTGTCGGTCTACCATATTTACGATGACTATCCAACGCTGAACGGAACACATCCGGATCTTGAAGAAAAAGAGATTTCGCTACTCAAAAAAGCAGACGTTGTCTTTGTTATCAATAAGAGTCTGATCGAGAAAAAACGAAAACTCGTAGACCGAGAGTACATACATTTACCGCAAGCGGTAGATTTCGATATTTTCGACCTTGCGCGTAAGAGTAAAAAACTCGCTCCGGCAGACATATCAAAAATCGAAACGCCACGCCTTGGCTACATTGGCAGGATCAATGAAAAAGTTGACCTTAGTTTAATTGTCAAGCTTGCCCTCAAAAGAAGCGATTGGAGTTTCGTTTTTGTAGGTCCGGTCAACTCCACCCCAGCCATAGCCGACCTCATTCACCGCCTAGAACAAACTCCAAACGTCCATTTCCTTGGAACCAAGGACTTTTCTGAGATAGCAAACTACTGGAACTGCATCGATGTCGCGATAGTTCCTTACCGCGTCGAGCCCGGTCAGTGGGCTCACTTCGGAAGCCCCTTAAAACTACGCGAAGCCTTTGCTGCTGGCAAACCCGTTGTTTCCACTCCGCTAAGCGACGTAAAAGAGTTCGAAGGCTTAGCACTAACCGCCTCCTCTACATGCGAATGGGAAGCGCGAATTGAAGATGCGCTCGAAATACGAAAAGACTCAAAACTCACAACAAAAATGATAGACCTCGCCCGCCAAAACAGCTGGGGCGCAAGGACAGAAATGATTTCTAAAGTCTTTCAAGAGAGAATCGGAGCACATTGAACCTTAAAACCGCCCCTTAGTGACAGAAGCGTTTCACGTCAGATGAAGGATTCTCCGCAAATGAAGAAGCCTCAGAATCACACCACTTATGACGAAATGTTCTCAAAGGGCGGAGAGCAAGCCCCCTATCAGCTCCCATATTTTCTGTCTTGCTATTACCCAATGTACCTTGCAGTTCTCGATGTATTAAAAAGAACTGGCAGCTCAAGGGTGCTCGAAGTTGGATGTGGCACCGGTGGATTGGCACACCTTCTAAAAGATCGTTATCCAGTCGAGTATATTGGGATCGATTTCAGCTCGGTTGCTGTAGAGAAAGCAATCAAGAGGACGAATAATCCTGACTCATTCTTAGTGGCCGACGCACTCTCCCCTGAGCTCTACAACAGCAACTTGAGTACGATTGTCTGCACCGAGGTTCTTGAACATATCCCCCAAGACCTGAAACTCGTAGAGCTCTGGCCTGAAGGCACGCACTGCATCTGCTCGGTACCCAACTACGACTCGCAATACCATGAGCGCTTCTTCAAAGACGAAGCAGAAGTGATTGAACGCTACGGCGAGCTGATAGAAATAGATCGAATAGATCGAATCAAGAAACCCATTCTTGAAAACATCGCGATATCCAATCTGCTTCGACACCTGCGCTGGAACCGGTACAGACCCGGAAGGCTTCTTGAGCTTCTGGGCTTCGGGGATTTCGATAAAGTTGGAGGGTGGTTTGTCTTTTCAGGACAACGGCCCAGCCGCAAATCTTCCAACCATTAGCTCCACGCCTCTAATATGAATATTCGTTCGGCTCTCGCATACTCCTTTGGTACTCGTTACGCTGCGACGGCCGTACAGTTCCTATCAACGCTGATTCTTGCGCGCCTACTCACACCAGGCGAGATTGGGATCTACAGCGTAGGCGCCAGCGTCATCATGATCGCGCATACGTTACGCGATTTCGGCACGTCGACTTATGTAATCCAAGAGCAAGAACTGACACCAGCACGATTACGTACCGCATTTACCCTAACGGTGGCGATTGCCTGGTTTCTTGCGCTGACAATCTATTTTTCGGCACCCCCCCTTGGCGACTTCTACTCTGAGCCAGGTGTGGCGCTCGTAATGCAGATTATGGCCATCAATTTCGCACTGATACCGCTCGGATCAATCAGTGGCGCGATTTTAAGGCGCGAGATGCGTTTTCGCGCTCTTATGTACATAGCTGTCTTGAGCACAATGGTGAACTCTCTGAGTGCAATCGTGTTGGCCTATCTAGGTTTCGGCTTCATCAGCCTCGCCTGGAGCGCCGTACTCGGCACCGCAACGACCGTCATCGGCAACTGGATGGCAGAGCGCAAGGCGTTTCTGATGTGGCCCAGCCTGTCGGAACGGCACCGTGTGCTCGCCTTCAGTCTCAGGAGTAGCGTCTCATCGATTGCAGCGGAAGCCGGCCACGCGGCGCCGGACATCGTGCTCGGCCGGACGATCGGCATGGAAGGAACGGGGCTTTTCTCGCGCGCGCTGGGTTATGTGCAGATCTTCGAGCGGCTTCTGCAGGATGGTCTGCGGGGTGTGATGCTGCCTTACTTGTCCGAGCAGTTTCGATCGGGGGGCAACGTAAGGGCCAAACTGCGAGAGGCGGCCCCCAACATCGCTTCGGTTTCGCTACTCATCATCGGTCTTACCGGCACGCTGGCTGACGCGGCCATTACAGTCCTATTTGGCCCACAGTGGAACGCGGCCGTGCCCCCGGCGCAACTGCTTTGTATTGGCATGGCCTTGCGCTGCCTGTCTCCCACCCTTGCAGCGGCCATGGTTGCAACCGGTGGAATCACGAGCGTCATGCGTGTCAGTCTGGTCGCGACGACAGCCAAGTTCGCGCTATTGATCGCGCTTTCGGGGTATGGTCTGACCTACGCCGCAGCCGGCTTTGTAGGCGCCGAGGTGCTTGGGCTGGCAGTGCTGCTTTGGCAGAGTAGTCGAACGAAGATCTTTTATTTCGCCGACTATGCAGCCGCGATTTTGAAAACTGCGCTGCCCGTCACAGCAGCTTGTGCCGCCGCGTGGCTGCTATCGAGCTACGTGCCTTACGGAAGTGACTTCCTTGGGCAGGTGATGAGGCTCGGCGTCGGCGGTACCGCAGCGGTCGCATTGTGGCTACTCCTCATCTGGGTCACGGATGCTGCACCCAAGGCCGAGTTGAAGAGGCTGGGCACGACAATGACGCGCCGGGGGGGTACGCGGGGCTCGCAATAACAGGAGATGGCACCATGCGGACGACGGAGACAACCGATTTCAGCAAGGCACCCATTGCAAGGGTTGTGCTTGCACTTTGCGCCGGGGCTTCGATAAGTCTGAGCGCGCACGGGTCGACAACACCGACCGAGATGGAATGGCTGGGATGGCCTGATTTTTGTAAGGCGGGCTACCTGGCCTCCGGATGGGGAGGAGGCAGCGGCTTTCAGGGGCGAATGCCGCACTCGCAGGTCGAAAGTCTCAGACGGCAATTTGAGATAACCGTTGGCATTCCCGGCGTTCACCATTTCTGCGTCGGCATGTTGTACGTCAACCGCGCCAAAGCAATGCCTTCAGGCAATAAGCGAACAGAGACGCTTCGAAGTGCAGTTTCCGAAATCGACTATTCGTTCTCACGCGCCACACCCTCGGCTCCAATGTACTCGTTAATCACAGCCTATTACGGCACAGCGCTTTACCGGCAGGGCAAACGACAGGAAGCAAACGCCATGTGGGACAAGGGAATTCAGGCCAAGCCGAACGCTCGTGAGTCCTATCTCGCGAAAGCCGAGGTCCTGATTACCGAGAAGAAGCATCGCGAAGCCCTAGACGTGTTACTCAAGTACGAGAAAGCCAAGGAAACGGACTATGCAGACGCCGAGTACTTTCTGGGTCATGTCTACTTCGAACTGAAGCAGTACGAAAAGGCTCGAGAGCACGCAGACAAGGCCTACAAGCTCGGCTACCCCTTCCCCGGCCTGCTCAGAAAACTGGAGCGCGTCGGCAAATGATTGGAACTGATAACGTAATCGCCCCCGTCGCCACAGCAGCAATCAACGGCCATCTTCTTTAACCCGTTCCCGATAGCACCTCGCATGCGCTGCCTTCTTGTCGCCAGTATCTTCTCCCCGATCAACGGGGGCTCGGCCGTGGTGTACGAAACCCTGTGCCGTTTCGCACCTAGGGACTCGATGATCGTCTACGCCCCTTGGCGGCATTACATCGACGGGAAAGAGATCGATGGCTGGCGAGAACACGATGCGGCCACGCCCTACAAGGTTTACCGCACCGAACTGATCCGGCCGCAGATCCTGCCGCCACCGCCAAGTCGCTTGCATTCGCTGTGGCGCTTGCTGAGCATCGACATTCCGCTGAAGTGGCGTGTTTTTCGGGAGGTACGCCGGATCGTCCGCACACATCAGATCAATGTGGTCTGTATCGGCGAGCTGACCTCGGGCAGTTGGATCGGCATTGCCGCGCAGCGCTTCCTGGGCTGCAAGATGATCAACTACATCCATGGTGAGGAGATCACCACGGAGACGGAATACCGTTTCTTTGGTCGTCAGCGGCGGAAGTATCTGCACAAGGCCGATGCGATCGTGGCGGTAAGCCACTTTACTGAACACGCTTTGCAAAGGCTCATGGGCGTACCGGCCAGCAAGATCCGGCTGATACACAACGGGGTAAATATTCAGCGCTTCACCCCCGGGCCACGGCCGCAGTATCTGGTCGACCGTTATCAGCTCGCGGGCAAGCGGGTAATCGTTACAGTGGGGCGCACCGTACCGCGCAAGGGCGCCGATGCGTTGATCCGCGCCCTGCCCGAAGTACTGAAGGCCGCACCCGATGCGCATCTGCTGGTGGTGGGCGAAGGCGATTACCGCCCGGTGCTCGAGGAGTTGGTCCGAACCCATGGCATGAATGCACACGTGAGCTTTGCCGGCAAGGTGCCGGAAGAGGAACTCGCCGACCACTACCGGCTGTGCGACGTGTTCGCGATGCCCAACCGCGAGATGCCCGACGGCGACACCGAGGGTTTCGGGCTGGTGTTCCTGGAGGCCAATGCCTGTGGCAAGCCCGTGATCGGGGGACGCGCGGGCGGCGCTGTAGAGGCCGTGCGGGACGGCGAGAATGGTCTGCTCGTAGACGGCTGGAGCGTGGAAGATGTTGCGGCTGGCCTGACCCGCTTGCTCACGGACGACGCCGTGCATCAGCAGATTTCGCAGCGTGGTCTGGAGATTGCGCTTGCGTCGAGTTCGCGTGCCAAGGCAGAACAGTTTTACGACTTATGTGTGGAGTTGGTGCGTCAATGAGTCAAACCCCTGCGCAGCGGCGCACCGTATTGATCGTTGCCGGCGAGTTTCCGCCGCTCAAGACCATCGGGCGGATCCGCACGGTGAAATTTGCCGAGCATCTTCGCAGTCTGGGCTGGGATACGGTGGTGTTGACGGTTGCCGCCAATGGCGACGAGCCAAACTACGACGCCGCCCTGGAGTCGGAAGTACCCGATGGCATCGAGGTGGTACGCGTGCCGCTGGTGACTTTTGACGAGAGGATCACCCGCTTTGCAAAGCGCCTGCTTGGGCGCGGTGATGAAAAGGCGGCCTCGTCGCGAGCGTCCTCTGCTAGCGGTGCAGGCTCGGCGGCTGCGTCGCGTGGAGGCGCGCAGCCGGCAGGCTTTTTCGAGCGGCTGCAGCTTGCAGTGAAACGCTGGATCCGGCTGGGCCTGGACATCCCCGACAGCTATCTTCCGTGGGCACTGAAGGCCGTGCCTGCTGCGCGGGAGGTCTGTGCTCGCCGCAAGATCGATGTGATCTTCACCACCCTGCCGCCTTTCAGCGCGGCCTACGTTGGCTATGCGCTGCGGGGTGAGACTGGCATCCCCTGGGTGGCCGACTATCGCGACCTCTGGTACGGGGATGTGCTGCGCGAATGGCTGCCCAAGTGGCGGCAGAAGCTCGAGTTGCTGATCGAAAAGCGGCTGCTGACGCGCGCGGATGTAATCGTGACCGTCTCCGAGCAGAAGACCGATTACATGCGCCGCATGCACCCCCAGTTGAAGGCGCGCTGGGAGACGCTGACCAATGGCTACGATGCCGAGATCTACGCGACCCGAGGCCGCAGCCGCCCGTTCGATTCGCAGGCAATCGAGTTCGTCTATACCGGCCGCTTGTTCAAGAACCGGCGCGGTTATGCGTTTGCCGAGGCTTTCGGACGCCTGAAGCAACGGCGCCCCGAACTCGTCGCACCCGTGAAGGTGCGCATCCTCGGCGGCGTAGCGCCGGAGATTGCCGCACGGTATGGCGAGATCCTCGCGCGCTACCAGATTGGCGAGCATTTCGATTTTCCCGGTGATGTGAGTTACCAGCAGGCCATGGATGCGCAGGTCAATTGCGACTGGCTATTGCTGATCGTGGACACGGGCGAGACCTCGGACGGCGTCATCCCGGGGAAGCTGTTCGAGTACGTCGCGTCGCAAAGGCCGATGTTCGCACTGTGCAACCCGGGCGCAACACAGCAGATCATCGAGCGCGCCCGGCTGGGCGTGGTGGTCGGCGCGGAGGATACCGATGCGTGCGAGCGGGCCTTGGAGAAAGCACTCGACAAGCCGGTGCCGCAGCGTCTCGACCGGGACGAGGATTACCTGGCGCAGTTCGACCGCAAGAACATCAGCCGACGCCTGGCCGAACTGCTCGAGCAAACCGCCGCCGCACGGCAACGCACCTGACCGGCAATTGCAGCCTCAGGCGGCCTGCCGGTAGGTGACGTTGCGACGGCTCAGGAGGAAGCGCAGCACGTAGCGAGCAGCGGTCTTGTCCCACGGGGTGAAGCGCGGCAATTGAAAAAGGTCGCTCCGTGCGGTCGCGACGCCCCAGGCCGTGCTGAGGGCCGCCTCGAAGCCGCATTCCCTGACCAGTTGGGCGTGCGTCACATCGTAGTCGTCGCCGGGAATTCCGTTAGGGTAGGCGAAATAGCGCACGGGCTTGCAGGCAAGCTGCTCGAGCTTGGCCTTTGCAGCCAGGATCTCCTGGCGCGCCGTTTCAACGGACACACGGGTAAGAATCGGATGCGTGACCGTGTGGCAACCGATTTCCATGCCACGCTGGGCAAGATCGCGCACTTGTTCCGAAGTCATCATCAGGTCGTCGGGCAGCGGTTGACCAGCGCGCTGCACCAATTCATTCAGGAACCCGTCGCGTCCCTTTACGCCGATGCGTCGCAACCAGCGCTGCAGACTCTTGAAGATGCACCGCTTGTCCTGGTCGGTCTTTGCAGGCATGACCGGAATTCCCCAATCGTGCAAATCGACCGTGTCGTGCGGCCAGCGGCGCAGGACTTCGAGCAGGGTGTCGTTCCACATTCGCCCACCGTCGATGAAGCCGGTAGCGACAAAAAAGGTGGCCTGCAGTCCAACCCGCTCCAGAATCGGGAGCGCCACCTCGTAGTTGTCGCGGTAGCCATCGTCGAACGTAAGGCACAGTGAATACGGGGGTAGCGTGCCCCTGCGCAGACGCTCGAGCCCTTCCGACAGGCTCAAGACGTTGAACTTGCGCCGGAGGAGCTGCATGTCCTTCAAGAACAACTCAGCGGTCATTTCCTCGGGGAGGAGCGGGTCGGCCTCTGCCAGCACGCGATGAAAGATCATGACCGAGAGCCGATCCTTGGCCGCCTCCGGGAAGAGGGCTCTGCCAATGGTGGTAACAACCTTGGTCCCCAGGGCATCGGCAACCATGGCGGGGAAGGCGGAGCCCCCCGGCTCGAGTCGTGACGGTTCGGTCATGTGAAATCCCCCGCGGCTGCAGCCGCTTTAGCGTGAACCGCGTTCGAGCCCTGAGAAGCTTAGCCCGCCCTGCATCGCGGGTGCCACGGTCTTCAGGTGCTCATTGACCTGCAACTTCGCGGCAACGAGTGCTGCGATCACGTAATAGGGCATTTCCCAATAAGCCAGATCAAGAAACGCCCCGCCAACTGCAAAGCCGGCAATGCTGACCTTTGCCATGTTGCCGAAATGAGCCGCCCAAACCAGATCATCGACGCCCTTGCCTACCCTGACGAGATATCCCGCCACGCGATAGGCCGAGATCCACATCAGCAGAAACAAGGCCAAGCCGATGTAACCATGCTCGCCCAGGACCTGAAAATAAATGCTGTGCGCCACAAGAACGATCGACGGATCGGGCGCATACATCTGGTAGATGAATGGGGATGCAAACGCAAACCCGGCGCCGGTGATCCGGTCGTTGGCGATGTTGAAGGCCATCGTCCAAGCGTTGATCCGTCCCATGGCGGAGGCATCCTGTTGGTAGGTGCCGATAGTGCCCATTCGATCAAACCATGTGTCGGGTGCGGCGAGCAGCACCAGCACGCCGAATCCGACAGCGGCCAGCGCAATCGGCAACTTCGATTTGCTACGCCACCACAGCACGCTGCCCATGGCGATGATGGCGAGCAAGGCGCCGCGCGACTGGCTACCGATCGCCGCTATCGCGGAGAGCCCCATGGCTGCATAGAGGCCGCGGCGAATCCACTTTTCGCCCAGGCGCCTGAAGCCGGGCCACTGTGCAGCGACGGCAGACTCCTGAACCAGGAAGTACATGAGGGGGATCGTCATGATGAGTCCGACGGCAAGCTCATTGTTACCCTGAATGAAACTGGAGGTTGGCCCCCACACACGGTGCGCACCACCGGTCGCAATGGTGAACAAGCCGCCTTTGATGCCGAAGAAACCCAGAGACACGGCAATCACCCAGATCATTCCAATCACCTGTTCGCGCGTCCGCATTACAGCCCCCACGGCGAGCGTCATCAAAACGACCTTAAGGAAATCGATATAGCGGGAAAGACTGTGATCAACGATGAAGGCGCTGAATGAGGTAATCGCCATCCAACATGCGAGCAAGAGCATCCAGTTGAGCGGAGCCCCCGCAGGCCATCGGGCCTGTTTCCTGTTGAAAAAGATGCTAAGCAGGGTGACGCCGGCCGCAACCTGGGCGAAAGGCATTGAATAAGCGAAGCCCCAACCGAGCCGATGCGGGTTCATGACGCCGATCCACACCCACAGCACGGCACCGAAGAATGGGCGCTTCAGTGCATAGGCCGCAAGCAGGCCAACAAGAGCAAGGACAATGATGTCGCGTATGGGCATGGAACGAGGCCTGAGTTACTTCGTTAGGCGGCTACCGGCCAGCCACCTTGCTGCTTACATAGCGGTGTTTACCCGATTTTTCTGCAGGCAGCACTTCAACAATATGGACCTCGATGTCGACCGATCGTCCAAGCCGAGCCTTGAGCCCTTCGGCAATGACGACCCGGCCGGTATTCGAATCGAAGTCTGCATCGGGCTCGACCCACACACGCGTCAGCCCGAGCGACTCCTGCACGATCTTGAACCGGGCCACACCCGGAATATCCCGCAGCACGTAAATCAGTGCCAGGCCGTGCATCACGGTGCCGTCTTCCGCCACCACGAAATCAGTGCTGCGCCCCTGAATGTCCTTGAGGATCGGCAGGCCACGGCCGCAGGGGCATGCATCCTCGCCCAGCGTGCCGATGTCGCCGGTGCGGTAGCGGATGAAAGGGTAGTCGCGCGTGGCGAGGTGGGTGACGACGATCTCCCCCGACTGCCCCGGCGGCAGCACCCTGCCCGCCTCATCGATGATCTCGACGACGATGTCCTCGGCCGTGATGTGCATGTTGCCGCTGGGGCATTCGTGCGCGATGAAACCGGCGTCACGCCCGCCGTAGCCGTTGGCCACCGGGCAGCCGAAGAGCCGGCGGATGGTTTCGCGCTGGTGGTCGTAGAGCCGCTCCGAGGTGCAGAAGACCACCTTGATGCCCAGGTCGTCGAGCCGCACGCCGCGCTGTTCAGCGCGCAGGGCGATGTGGCTGATGGCCGAGGGGTAGCCGAAGAGCATCTTCGGCCGGCGCTCGCGGATGCGGGCGATGAAGCCGTCGACCTTGGCGTCGGACATCTCGAAGGCGGGCAGCAGCTCGGTGCGCATCAGCGCGTCGCGCACCAGGCGCACGCGGTCCTGGGTGCCGAGCTCGATCGGCGAGCCCCAGACCACGATCTCGCGGTCGCCGATGTCCACGTCCCACCAGCGCGTCGCGCGCCACTTGGCGGCGACGTCGTGGGTGACGCGCTCGGTGCCGATGAAGAAGATCAGCGGCTCGCCGCTGCTGCCACCGGTGTTGAAGCGGGCCAGACCCATGGCGTTGTCGGCGCGCAGGGCGTCGGTGTGGGCGCGAATCTCGGCCTTGGTGAGGAAGGGTAGCGCCTGCAGGTCGACCACGCTGCGCACAGCGGCGGGGTCGAAGCCGCTGCGGGCGAAGAGCTCGCGGTAGTACGGCACATGCACGGCCACGTCCTGCAGCAGGGCATGCAGGCGCTCGAGTTGCAGGTCCAGGATGCGCTGGCGCGGCCACCACTGCGAGGCTTCCATGTCGCGGTGCACGCGCACGGTGTCGTGCTTCTTGAGCTTTTCCTGCAGCGGGAAGAGCGCACCGGAGACGAAGCGGGTATAGAGGTCGCTCATGATCTTTCTCTCAGGCCACCGGCCGCATGGATTGGGCGGGGGCGTGCAGGGCGTCGTGGTAGGCGGCGAGCAGGGTGTCGCGCACGGCCTCCCAGCGGTAGCGCTGCACGGCCTGCAGGCCGGCGGTACGCAGCATGGTTGCGCAAGCCGAGTCGGTCAGGATCTGCAGGGCCGCGGCGCCCATGGCTAGGGCATCGTTGGCCGGCACCAACAGCGCGGTACGGCCGTGGTCGACGATGAAGGGCACGCCGCCCACATCAGTGCTGACCACCGGCACGCCACTGGCGAGCGACTCGAGCACCGAGTTGGGCATGTTGTCCACGTGGCTGGGGTTGAGGCTGAGGTCTGCCTCGCGGTACAGCGCGGCCATCTGGTCGCGGTCGAGCCGGCCGGTGAAGCGGACTCGATCGGCCACGCCGAGCGTGGCGGCGAGTTGTTCGAGTTCTTCGCGTAGCGGCCCGCTGCCCGCAATCGACAGGCGCGCCGCCGGCAGCTTTGCGGCCACGACGGCAAAGGCACGCAGCGCGACGTCGATGCCGTAGATCGGCTCGAGGTTACGCGCCACCATGATGTGCGGTGCCTGTGGGTTGGGCGGGTAATTAGCCGCTGGGTGGAAGCGAACCAGGTCGATGATGTTCGGCACCACCCTGCCCTGCATGCCGTGGCGCGCAAACACTTCGAGCAAAAATCCCGAGGGCAGCAGCAGCCCGGCGCTGTGGCGCAGGGTGGCGCGCACGGAGGCTGCAGCCTTGTCCAGAAACGGCCCCGCCTCGCCGCCACGGTAATTGACCACAACCGGCGTGCCACGCAGCGCCGCGATGCGGATGGCCGGCATGGCGAAGAGGTGCCAAGACCAGCCGGAGTTGGCCATCACGTGCACGATGTCCGCCCGGCCGCAGACCTGCCAGAGGTGCGCCAGATAAGGCAACAGACGGAACACCGCGCGCACACCCTTGATTCGGCCCGCCCAGGCGGGTTTGTAGGGCGCATTCACCTGCACCAGCTCGACGCTCGCGCCTTCGCCGCGCAGCAGCTCGGCGAGCTGGCGCGTCTGGTTGGCCATGCCGCCGGCGGGCGGAGGCAAGGGGCCGACGAGGGCGATGCGCAGGCCGTCGAGCTTCATACGGCCTTCCGCTGCGTGAGCCGGCCATACACCGGGATGTAATTCGCCACGCTGTTCTTCCAGTTACGCACCTCTTCCACGAAGTGCCGCCCCGCCGCGCGCATCGCCGGCCAGCGCTCGCGGTAGTCGAGCATGCCGTCGATGGCGGCGGCGAGCGCCTCGGCGCTGCCGGCCTTGAACAGCTTGCCGGTCTCTCCGTCGCGGATCAGTTCCTTGTGCCCGCCGACGTCCGAGGCCACAAACAGCCGCCCCTGCGCCATGGCCTCGAGCGGCTTGAGCGGGGTGACGAGTTCGGTGAGGCGCATGGAGTGGCGCGGGTAGGCGAGCAGGTCGATCTGATCGTAATAGCGGCTGACCTCGCCATGCGGGACGCGCCCGGTAAAGACGATCTTGTCGGCAACGCCCAGTTGCTGCGCCTGCGCCTTGAGGTTGGCCTCCTGCGGGCCGCCGCCGACCAGCAGCAGGCGCAGCTCGGGGCGCTTTTGCAGCAGCGCGGGGAAGGCGTCGAGCAGCAGGTCGAGGCCTTCGTAGGCATAGAACGAGCCGACGAAACCGACGGTGGTGCAGCCTGCCACGCCGAGCTGGCGACGCAGTTCCTGGTCCGGGTCGCCGGAGAGCTGGAAGCCTTCGGTATCCACCGCGTTGGGGATGACCGTGACCTTGGCCGCTGGAATGCCGCGCGCCACGATGTCGGCGCGCAGGCCTTCGCAGATGGTGAAGGCGTGATCGACACGCTTGAGCGCCCAGGTTTCCATGGCGCGCGTGGCGCGGTAGCGGATGCTGCCCTCGGCGGTGGTGCCGTGGTCGACCGCGGCATCCTCCCAGAAGGCGCGGATCTCATAGACGACAGGAATGCCCAGGCGCTTGCCGACGCGGATCGCGGGGATGGCGTTGAGCACCGGCGAGTGGGCGTGCAGCACGTCAGGCTTGAGCTCGCGGGCGAGCTGTTCGAGGCGGGCCTCGGTGGCGCGCATCAGGCGCAGCTCGTTGATCCCGGCCGGGCCGGCCTCGGGCACCGGACAGCGGTAGAAGCACAGGCCGTCGACGTCTTCGACCTCGGTCGCGGTCTTGCCCTGCTTGGGCGAGGTCAGGTGAAACGTCTCCCACCCCAGCGCCCGCTGCTCGCGCAGGATGGCCGCAGTGCGGAAGGTGTAGCCGCTGTGCAGCGGGATGGAGTGGTCGAGGATGTGGAGGATGCGCATGGTTAGGGCAGCAGTCGGTCGTACTCGGCATGGCTGCCGATCCAGAACCAGAGAACACCGTCTTCGAGCTCAACGCCCAGAGCGCGAAACTTGAGCCCAACGCGAGCAGATCGGTATTTCCCGACTTTCTTGAAATGCAGCGAGGGATGAGCCGGATTGAGCTTCAGCAACTCGAAATTCTGCCTCGCAAGTTCCTGCACATGCTCCGGCAAGGCGTCGAATCGCGCCCAGAAGTCGTCCGACGCGTGATGCCTCAGAGTTCGCGACTCCTTCCAGCCCGATGCGCATTCAATGCGGCTCCGGCCAGGGTGTCGAGCTTGCCAGCCAATGCGTCACGCTCGAACCTCTCATCCCAGGCCGCTTCGTCAAAGCGTGCAAACCACTCCCGAAAGCTTGCGAGCTCTTGCGGCGACAAGGCCTGAACGCTCTTCTCGATTTCCTCGACTCGGCTCATTTGTCTGCTCCTTATTAGCTGAAGTGATTCAGACCACACACTCGGCGGGAGATTGCCCGTGCGGGGCCAAACCGCTCCCGATATTCCGCACAAACGCCTCGAACATCAACAAGGTCCACAGCGGTGAGCTGTAGTCTCGCCCGCCGGACTGGTGGGCGTCGACCAGATGCTGCAGGTAATCACGGTTGAATATACCGGTGGCGGCCAGGGTTTCGCCCAGCACTGCGTCACGCACGCGCTGTTTGAGCGGGCCGCGGAACCAGCGCGCGAGCGGCACGGCGAAGCCCATCTTCGGGCGGTAGAGCACGTCGTTGGGCAGGAAGGGTTCCATCGCCTTCTTGAACAGGTACTTGCCTTCGTTGCCCTGGATCTTGAGGCCGGAGGGCAGCGTGGCGAGCCATTCGACCAGTTTGTGGTCCATCAGCGGTTCGCGCACTTCCAGCGAGTGGGCCATGCTGGCGCGGTCGACCTTGGTGTTGATGTCGCCGACCAGGTAGGTCTTGAGGTCCAGGTACTGGATCAGCGCCAGCGGGTCGTCGGTATTGGCGGCTCCTGCGTGGCGGCGGAAGACGTCGAGTGCATTGTAACCACCGAGCTTGTTGCGGAAGTCGGCGCTGAAGAGCTTGTGCCGCATGTCGCCGCGCAGGATGGACACGCTGTGGAAGTAGGCCTCGGTAGCGTCGCGCGCCATGGCCTGGAAGGTGGTCTTGGCGCGGAACACCCGCGGCGCCCAGTCGGCCTTGGGGTAGAGGCGGCCGAGCAGGCCGAAGACGGGCCGGCGCACGCCCATGGGCAGCGCGGCGCGCATCTTCTCTTCCATCAGGTGCATGCGGTAGCGGCGGTAGCCGCCGAAGCTCTCGTCGCCGCCGTCGCCCGACAGCGCCACGGTGACGTGCTTGCGTGCGAGCTGGCACACCCGGTAGGTGGGGATGGCGGAGCTGTCGGCGTAGGGCTCGTCGTAGAGGGCGGCCAGGGTGTCGATGAGGTCGAAGTCGTCGGACTTGACCGTTTCGACGAAGTGGCGGGTTTTGTAGCGGTCGGCGACCTTCTGCGCGAATTCGGATTCGTTGAACTTGGGGTCGTCGAAGGCGATGGAGCAGGTGTTGACGGGCTCCGCGCTGATGCCGGCCATGGTGGCGACGACGGCGCTGGAGTCAACTCCACCGGACAGGAAGGCGCCCAGCGGCACCTCGGCGATCATGCGCAGGCGCACGGATTCGCGCAGGCGCTCGGTGAGTTCGGCGGTGGCTTCCTCGAGGCGGATGTCGTTGTCGAGGGTGAAGCGTACGTCCCAGTACTGCTTGGGCTCGGGGATGGGCTGGCCGCGGCGGATGCAGAGCGATTCGCCCGGACCGAGCTTTTTGGCGCCGAGGAAGATGGTGCGCGGCTCGGCGACGTAGCCGAGCGCGAAATACTCCTCCACCGCCAGCGGGTCGATGCGGCGGTCCAGATCCGGGTGCTGCATCAGCACCTTGAGCTCGGAACCGAAGGCGAGCGTGCCGTCGGCCAGCAGCGCGTAGAACATCGGCTTGACCGCGAGGCGGTCGCGCGCCATGAAGAAGGTGTCGCGGTTACGGTCGTGCAGGGCAAAGGCGAACATGCCGCGGAAGCGCTGCACGCAGTCTTCGCCCCAGGCTTCCCAGGCATGGACGATGACCTCGGTGTCGCTGCGGGTGTGGAAGACGTGGCCCAGGGCTTCGAGCTCGGGCACCAGCTCCTGGAAGTTGTAGATCTCGCCGTTGAACACCACCGCCACCGAGCCGTCCTCGTTGAACAGCGGCTGCTGGCCGGTGGCGAGGTCGATGATCGACAGCCGCCGGTGCGCGAGCGCGACGCCGGGCTCGAAGTGGTAGCCGCCTTCGTCCGGCCCGCGATGGTGCTGGACATCGTTCATGCGCTGCATGAGGGCGCGATCGAAGTCGCGCTTGCCGCGGGTGTCGAAGAGGCCGGCAATGCCGCACATGATCGGGAGTCCTCTTTATCGGGCGCCGTTTGGGCGCAGCAGCTGTTCGTAGAGACGGGTGTAACGCGCCACCATGTTGTCGATGCTGAAGTTGCGCTCAACCCGCCGGCGGCCGGCGGCGCCATGACTTTGCCGCAACGCAGCATCTGCAGTGTAGCGCAGGAATGCCTGCGCCATGGCGTGCGGGTCCTGTGCGGGGACGAGCGCGCCGGTCTCGCCTTCGACGACCAGCTCGGCGTTGCCGCCGACGTCGGTGGCGACCACGGGCAGGCCGCTGGCCATGGCTTCGAGGATGGTGTTGGAGATGCCTTCGGCCTGCGAGGGCAGCGCGAAGAGGTCGAGCGCGCGCATGACTTCGGGCACGTCGCTGCGCGCGCCGGCCAGCCAGGCGATGTCGCCGATGCCGGTGGCGGCGATCTCGGCTTCGACCTCGGCGCGCTGCGGGCCGTCGCCGGCGATGACGAGGCGCAGCCGGGCGCCGGCTTCGCCCTGCGCGCGCGCGATGGCGACAGCACGCACCAGGTTGAGCTGGTCCTTGACGGTCTGCAGACGGCCGACGGTACCGACGATGACCGTATCCGGGTCGTCGAAGGGGCTGCCCGCCACCGCCTGCCGTGCCGACGCGGGCTGGAAGCGCAGCGTGTCGACGCCGTTGCAGATGCGTTCGACCTGGCTCGCGGCGATACCGACACGCTCGGTGAGGTAGGACTCGATCTGCCCCGAGAGCGCCACGTAGCGATGGACGAAGGGGCTGTAGGCGCGGCGCAGCAGCTGGTACTTGCGCTGCGTTCCGCCAGGGTCGGAGGTGTCCCAGCCGTGTTCGCCATGCACGCGTGCCGGCACACCGGCCAGCGCGGCCGGCACGGCGAATTCCAGCGCGGCCAGGTTGCGTGTGTGCACGATGGCCGGGCGCAACTGGCGGCAGAGACGGTAGAAACGCGGATAGCGCTTGATGCCGTGGCCGGGCGGCTTGTGCAGCGAGATGAATTGCACATCGCTGCGCTGCACGCGCTTGCAGAAGTCCGGCGCGCATTGGGCGAGCGCCACGACAGCATGGCGGAAGCGCTCAGGCGGCATGTGGTTGATGAGATTGACCACGCCGTTCTCCAGCCCGCCGACGTCGAAGCTGTAGAGCACGTGCATGACCAGCGGGCGGCCGTCGCCCTTGTGGCTGAGCCCGGGCTGGGTCATTGCGGAATGCTCCGCGCCGGAGCCTCCACGGCCTGCTCGATTGCGGCTGCGTGCGCGTCGAAGAAGGCCTGCAGCCGGGCGCGGGCGGCGAGCTCATCATCGCCCGCAGGCGTGGCGAGTACCGCTACGGCGGACTCATCCGACTGCCCGAGCAGGCGGTCGAGCGCCAGGCGTGCCTTGGCTTCGGCATCCCCCACCAGCGTGCGGCCGTTGATGCGGTACCAGTGCCAGGTGAGCACGCGCCCCTGCTGGGTGGAGATGAGATTCTCGCGCACGGGTTGCCCTGCGATGGTGAGCGTATGCGCGGTACGCACCAGGCTCACGTTCTCGATCGACGGTGATGCCGGCCCGTTTGCCCAGGCCACCATCTCGCTGCCGTCGCGCTGGCCAAAGTACCACGCCGCGTGCAGCAGGACGGGCGCCTGCGCCCCGTCGGCAACGTAGGTCTGCGAGGCTTCGGCGCGTGCACCGCGATAAACCGGACGGTAATCGAAAGCCTGCGCAGCCGGCGCAGTCCACCCCGCGGCCGGGGCGGGTGCGGACAGCGCCACCGGGAACACGGCAACCGGGGCATCGAGCACCTTCAGCACGGGGGGGAACGCCGCCGCCACCACGGCCAGCGACAACGCCGCCAGCCAGCGCAGGCTGCGCGGCCCGGCCGTCTGCGCCACGGCGGCCTGCGGCGCCACGGCGGCCGGGGCCTCGTGCCAGCGCCCGCCGATCCAGAACATCAGGAAGATGACCACGCCGAAGAAGACCCAGCCGTAGAGGATGTGATCCACGCCCACTGCGATCTTGTTGCCGGAGAGGTAGCCCAGCATGACGATGAAGTAGGCGCGCAGCCAGTTCGCCAGGATGGGCACGGCGATGGCTACGAGCATGAACAGCAGCCGGCGCTTGAGGCTGGTGTAGTTGAGGTAGGCGTAGAGCGCGCCGACGAAGAGCGAGGCGATGAGGTAGCGTACGCCGCTGCAGGCTTCGACCACCGACCAGCGCCCATTGGGCACGACGAAGTGCAGCCCTTCCTGGTACACCGGCACACCCGACAGGCGCAGCGCCCACACGGTGAATTCGGCGGTGTAGTGCATGAGCGTGGGCAGCATGAACTCGCCGATCGGCACGCCGAAGAACAGGAACAACAGCGGAAACAGCAGCACCCGGCTCAGCCGCCAGCCCAGCACGCCGACGAAGGCCGATACCAGCAGCGCAAACAGGGCGAAATGCTGCGCGGCCGCCACGCTGACCATGCCGCCGAGCAGCCACAGCAGGCCCGCGGCGAGGATGGGCAGCGCCATCCACGCGGTGGGCTCCGGCTGCAGGCTGCCGATGCGATCGCGCGCGCGCCAGACGAGCCAGCCAAAGGCGGGAAAGACGACGAGACCGTGGGCGAAGGTATCGGAGGTCCACCAGATGCCGGCAACCCCCTGCGCAGTCTGCCAGTACCACCCCACCACCCACAGCAGGGTGAGCACGAGCGCGAGGGCGACGGCGGAAAAGGCGCGGGGGTTATGGCTCATGGCGGCTCATGGGATTGGCGGAGGCGGACGCAACAGTGTGTCCAGTTGGGCGAGATGCGCCTGCCAGCTGTAGTGTTCCACCACGCACGTGCGCGCGGCGGTGCCCATCGTGCTGCGGCGGGCGGGATCGGCGAGCAGCGCGAGGACGTGGCGGACGGTGTCGTCGCCGTCGCGGGCAATCTCGAAATCGTGCCCGGGGCGGGCGGCGAGACCCGTGGCGGAGTCGGCGGACACGACCACCGGGCGCGCCATGGCCATGGCCTCGAGCACCTTGTTCTGGATGCCGCGCGCGATGCGCAGGGGGGCGACGACCACATCCGCATGGGCGATGTAGGGGCGCACGTCGGGCACGGTGCCGGTGACGGCGACCCCCTCGCCCGCAAGCGCCTGCACCGCCGGTGCCGGGTTCATGCCGACGATCCAGAAGCGGGCGTCGGGCACGGTCTGGCGGATGCGCGGCAGCAACTCGGTGGCAAACCAGGTGACGGCATCCACATTGGGCCAGTAATCCATGGCGCCGCTGAACACGATGACCGGGCCACCGGGCGGGTACGGCGACTTTCCGGCGTTGGCGGGAGAGAAGAAGTCCGCATCGACACCGTTCTGCATCACCCCCACACAGCTCGCGGCCTCAGGCGCGGCGTGGCGGAAGAGCTCGGCTTCGGCCTCGGTGACGAAGAGGCTGGCATCGACCTGCGCGGCGGCCTGGCGCTCGAACGCGAGCAGGCGCTCGCCCTCGCGACGGTACAGCCAGGACATGGGCCAGCGGTGCTCGGGGGCGTACTGCGCCCACTTTGCAGAGTCGACGTCGCAGAAGTCGATGACGCGACGCTGGAGCCCCGGCATGTCGAGGTACTGCGCCATGGGCCCCGAAAACGCGACCGCCGCGCGGATGTCGTGTTCACCGATGGTGCGCGCCACCCACTCGGCCAGACGCGGGCTGCTGTAGTACGGCAGGCTCAGCGCCTCGCCCCGCAGCAGGCCGCGCAGGCTGGCGATGCGGCGGATGCGCGGCTCGATGGGGATGGCGCAGACCTGCTCGCACCACTGCTTGAGCGTGGCCACATGCTGCAGGTCGTCGCGGTGGTCGACGAAAGTGCCGAGCCAGACGCGGTGCGTGCGCGAGAGCTGGCGCAGGATGTTGAAGGAACGCACCTTGTCGCCCTTGTTGGGCGGATAGGGGATGCGGTGCGTGAGGTAGAGCAGCGGCGGGCGGCCCGGCTGGTCGTGCTGGGAGTCCTGCGTCACCGCACTACCCCAGGTTGCGCACGATATGCGGCCCCAGGCGATTGGCCACGCCGATGGGCAGGCGCTTCCAGAGCGCGATGAAGGCGCGGTACTTGGGGTTCATGGGGTTGTTCTGCGGCACGCTGTCGCGCTTGTACAGACGGTATTCGTAGGACAGGGCTTGCGGTTCGAAGCCCCAGTTCTTCTTGAAGCTGTACGGCCCGGTGCCGACCTTGCTGCGGCCGTAGTCGAAGACCTTGCACCCGCGCTCGCAGGCGCGGCGCATGAGCTCCCAGTACTTGAAGTCGTTGGCGGCGAGGTCGCGCGCGGCGAGGTCGTCGCCGGCGTAATAGGGCAGCACCTCGTCGCGGAAGTAGAAGCTGAACACGCTGGAGAGCGGCTTGCCTTCGGGGCTGACCACGGTGAGCACCTCGCAGGCCTCGCCGAAGACGTCCCTGAGGCGCTGGAAGAACGCCCTGGGCAGCGCAGGGGTGCCGTGGCGCAGCACGTTGTCGGCGTAGAGCGCGAAGAAGCGCTCGACGCCCGCGTCGATCTCGCTCACCAGGCCGTTCTTGATGCCCTTGCGCACCATGGCGCGCTGCTTGCGCGGGATGGCGAGCAGGTTGGCCTCGACCTCGGGGAGGATCTCCTTGCGAAAGGTGACGTAGAGGTCCTGCCGCGGCCAGTCCGCGTGGCGGGCCTTGAGGTTGCGGTATTCGAGGTGCTGCACACCCAGCGCGCGCGCGAGCGTCTCTGCTTTGGATTCAAGCTCGAACAGCACTTCGGGGCCGGCATCCGGGGCAAGCGCCGCGCCGCCATAGACGCAGAACGGCAGGGAGACGAGCGCATGGCCGAACAAGCGGCTGCGCACCTCGGCGAGCGGCAGCACACCGACGATCTCGCCGGCACGCTCGGCATACAGGTAAAAACTGCGGTGCCGCAGCACCTCATCGAGGATCTCGCGCCAGCCGGACAGGTGGAAGAAGGTGCCCTGCGGGCAGGCGCGCACGAAGGCGTCCCACGCGGGGACTTTCTCATCGGTGAGCAGGCTGACGACAACGGGCAGTCGGTCCATCTTTTCCCTTCGGTTCCAGGCAGGTCAGGCGGCGTTGCAGAACACCTCGTCCGCACGCCCCCAGGCAAAATCCGACAGCAGACGGTCGAGCCGTGCTTCGGTATGTCTGAGATTAATGTAATGCCTGAAGCGGGTCTTGACCGTGGCATCGGTCACGCGGGGTTGCTCGGGGTCGATTTCCCACGGGTGGAAGTAGAAGATCGCAGGGCGTTGGTCGCCTGCGTTGACGCGCGCGATCTGCCAGCGCGAAATGGGGTACGGCAGCAGCCGGAAGAAACCGCCGCCGCCCGCTGGCCAGTTGCGCCCGAGCAGGTTCAGGGTGGTGACGGGCACTTCCAGCAGGCCGTTGTCGAGCCGCCAGGGAAAGCGCGGTGCGTCGGGAATGCCGTAGTGGTCGTGCTTGACCGGGTACACGCTGGAGCTGTAGCGATAGCCGGCTTCGGCGATGCAGTCGTGCGCCCAGAGATTGGATTCGCCGATGGAGAAGCTGGGCGCGCGGTAGCCGGTGACTTCCCTCCCGGAGATGTCCTCGAGGATGGCTTTCGCGAGACGGATGTCGGCGCCGAACTCGTGCGGGCTCAGGTCGCTGGCGCGCTGGTGGGCGTAGCCATGGCTCGCGACCTCGTGCCCGGCATCGGAGATGCGCCGCACCATGGCCGGATAGCGCTCCGCAAGCCAGCCCAGGGTGAAGAAGGTGCCGCGCGCGCCGTGGCCATCCAGCAGCTCCAGGATGCGGTCGACGTTGCGCTCCACCCTGCAGGGCACGCTGTCCCAACCACTGCGCGGAAAGTGCGGGGCGAGGGCGGAGACCTGGAAGTAGTCCTCGACGTCGCAGGTGAAGGCGTTGGTGATGCGTGCGTCCATGTCACACCTGTACGGCAGGCGGGCCTGCCGCCTCATGCGCGGCGAGCCAGTCGTGAAGATGGGCGGCGATGCGCTCTGCACAGCGACCATCCCAGTATTCGGGCGTGCGTCCAGCCTTGCCGCCGTTGACGAGGATCTCGTCGGCGGCGGCGATGATGGCTTCGCCGCGCACCCCCACCAAGGTGTTGGTGCCCTGCTCCACGGTGATCGGGCGCTCGGTGTTCTCGCGGATCGTGATGCAGGGTACGCCGAGCGCGGTGGTTTCCTCCTGGATGCCGCCCGAGTCGGTGAGCACCATGCGCGCGCCCGACATGAGGCCGAGCATTTCCAGATAACCCTGTGGCGGCAGCACGAGGAAGCCCGGTGCGGCGAGCCGGTCGAGCATGCCGAAGCGTTCCAGGTTGTTGCGCGTGCGCGGATGCAGTGCGAACACCAGCGGCAGGCGCTGGCTGACGTGGTGCAGCGCGTCGATGACCGGGCCGAGGGTCTCGGCGGCGTCGACGTTGGACGGTCGATGCAGCGTGACCACGCCATAGCCGCCCGCGATGCGCTGCGGGTCGAGCCCGGACTGGGCGAGCAGCACATCGGCAGGCACGGCCTTGGGCAGGCTGGCGCGCAGACTGTCGATCATGACGTTGCCGACGAAGACCGCGCTCTCTGCGGGGATGCCTTCGCGCGCAAGGTTGTCGTGGGCGGAGCGCTCGGTGGTGTAGAGCACATCGGAAATCTGGTCGGTGAGGATGCGGTTGATCTCTTCGGGCATGCGGCGGTCGTTGCTGCGCAGGCCGGACTCCACGTGTACCACCGGAATGTGACGCTTGCAGGCGACCAGCGCGCAGGCGAGCGTGGAGTTTACGTCCCCCACCACCAGTACCGCACGCGCGCCGTGCGCATCGAGGACGGGCTCGAAGCGCTTCATGACCTCGGCGGTCTGCACCGCGTGCGACCCCGAGCCCACGGCGAGGTTGACATCGGGTTCGGGCAGTTCGAGATCGGCGAACAGCCGGTCCTTCATCGCCGGATCGTAATGCTGGCCGGTGTGCACCAGCAGCGTGCGGATCGGCGGGTTGTGCGCGGCGAAGGCGCGGATGATGGGCGCGACCTTCATGTAGTTGGGGCGCGCACCAACGACACAGATGACAGGCGCCTGCATGGTGACGGTGGAGCTCATCGCGATTCTTCCTGGCTGGGGTCGTCGCGGCGCACGGCCTGGACGAGTTGATTGAGCAACATCACCGCTGCAGACACCGACTGCTCCAGGCTCGCCAGGCGCGCCTCGATGCGCTGCAGGTCGTAGCTGCCAGCGAGCGCTGCGGTCTGCTCGGCCAGCTCGGGCGAGGCATGCAGCCGGTCCAGCGCGAGGTTGCCCAGCGTTTCCGGCATCGCCACGCGCTCGGTCGCGCTGGCGCGCGGCTGGGCGCGCATGGCTGCGCTGTGCACCGGGCGCGCCCGCGCCGACGCGAACTCCTCCTTGAGCTCGTCGATCACCTCGCGCACGTGCGCTTCGGTGATGGCATGGCTTTCGCCCAGATACGCGGAAAGCAGCAGCCGGTCGCACAGGGTGTTGATGTTGCGCGGGATGCCGCCGGTGTAGCCGTAGATGGCGGTGAAGGCGCCGGGTTCGAAGCGGGGATCGTCGGCCCAGCCGACATGCTTGAGGCGGTGCTCGATGTAGCCACGGGTTTCCTGCGCGTCGAGCGGGCCGAGGTGGTAGGAGGCGATCACGCGCTGGCGCAGTTGCTGCATCTCGACGCGCTGCATCATGTCGCGGAACTCCGGCTGTCCGACCAGGAAGCTTTGCAGCAGGGCATGGTCTTCGAGCTGGAAGTTGGACAGCATGCGCAACTCCTCCACCGCCGCCGCGGAGAGATTCTGCGCCTCGTCCACGATCAGCAGCGCGCGCTTGCCCGCGGCAGTGACCGACACGAGGTAGGTTTCGATGGCGAGCAGCAGCCCGGCCTTGTCCAGGTTGCGGCTGGGCACGCCGAAGGCCGCAGCCACCATGCGCAGCACGTCGGCGGCGTCGATCTGGGTACTGACGATGTTGGCCGCGACCACCCGCTCGGGGTCGAGGTGCTCGAGCAGGCTGCGCACGATCGTGGTCTTGCCCGCACCGATCTCGCCGGTGATGACGATGAAGCCCTCGCTCTGGTGCAGGCCGTATTCGAGATAGGCCATGGCCCGCCGGTGCCCGCGACTGCCATAGAAGAAGGCCGGATCGGGGTTGAGCTGGAAGGGTTTGCCGCGGAGCTTGAAGAAGGATTCGTACATCGATGCGTGACTCAGAACCGCATGCCGAAGGTGGCGGTGACTGCGTTCTCGGTGTAGGCGTCGCGCCCCTCGGACTTGATGTGCGAGTAGGTGACGCCGCCATTGGCCTGGGCGCCAAGGCGTCGGGTGAGGCCCAGGGTGTAGGACGAGCGCGTGGTGGTGTCGTCGGTCACGCCTTCGCCTTCCGAGCGCGAACGCAGGTAGCCCGCCGAGAGCGTCGCCAGCCCGGACAACTGGTGGTTGAAGGACAGGGACGCCGAGCGCGTGCGGATCTTGTCGTAGTCGGCCAGATCATCGTTGAGGACGAAGCCGGACAGCGTGCTCAGGCGCTGGCGCTCGCTTTGCTGAAGCGAGATCGAGACGGTGTTGCGCACACCGCTGATCGAATACCCCGCCCCGAACGCCCGCTCCAGGAAGTAGGCATTGGAGCGGATGCCCTGCCCGCCGCGCGCGCGATACTCGTCCAGCGCGATCCGCTCGCGCTCGAGGTCGCTGAGCGTGGGGTCGATGGCGCCGAGGATCTGGTAGATGGCCTGGAACAGGGGGTCGATGGCGTAGCCGCCGGCGAGATCCTGCAGCGAGGAGGAGATGTCGCGCCGCGCGGTGAGCGTGAGCGCCGAGCGTGCCATGCGATGTTGCAGGCTGACGTCGTACCCCGTGCCGAAGATACGGTCTTCGCCGGTAACGGAGATCGCCGTGCGCTCGTTGGGGTACCAGTCGAAGCCGGCCCCCCAGATGGCGCCACGCTCGCCACTGACCGTGGCGTAGTCGTTGGACTCGTACCCGCCGATGGCGCGCACGCGGAACTGCGGGTCGATGTTCACGAACAGGGTGGCCCGACCGACCTCCTGCTCGACGTCACGGTTGGAGCCTTCATCGTAGCGGGTGTCGGTCCGCACGTACTCCAGCCCCCAACCGAAGAGCCGAAGCGCGACCGGATCTGTGACGCTCGCTTGCCAGGTGCCGCTGCGCTGATCGCCCAGGGTACTGTCACCGCCCGTGAGCCAGCGCTGCTGATAGCCGATCCGGCCCTCCCCGCTGGCTCCGAAGCGGAAGGCGAAGCGCGGCGCGATCGAAAACAGGCGGGTCTCGTTGTTCTCGTCGGTGTCGAGCGTGTCGCCACCGAAGCGGCCGCTGAAGGCGGAACGGTTATCGCGGCTGATGGAGGCAGCAAGGTCGACGAAAAAGGCGTCCTCGATGGCTTCGAACGTGCCGCGCCCCTGCAGCGCGAGGTAGGTGGTGTTGTCCTCCGTGCGTTCCGCATGCGCGAGGTTGCGCAGACGCATGTCGAGACCACCACTGAAGCGGCCGGATTCGCGACTGATGGACAGACCGGGTGAGATCTCGGCGATCCAGTCCTTCTGTTTGTTGGTCGCGCTCGTATCGACGTTGTCGGTCCAGGTCAGCCGGTTGTCGAGCGAGGGCTGGATCCGCACCGTCTGCGCCTGCGCGTGCCCCGCCATGCCAAGCGCCAGCAGGGCGGCGCCGAGCAGGGAAAGGCACGGCGTACGAGGTTCAGGCTGCGTTTTCACGGGCCGTTTCGCCATAGCCATATCCGTATCCATATCCGTAGTACGAGCCGTGGCTCTGCCTGCGTGCCTTGTTGAGCATCATGAGCTTGATCGGGCAGCTCTCGATGGTCGCCAGGGCCTGCTTGATGGACGCGTGCGTGGTGCGCTCGGCTTCGACGACGACGACCACCTGCCCCATGTGGGTGGCGAGCACGCGCGACTCGGTCGTGACCAGAAGCGGGGGCGAGTCGAAAATGATGATGCGGTCGGAGTAGCGGGTCGCCATCTGCTTGAGCAGGCGGTTCATGTTCTCGGAAGCGAGCAGTTCGGTCGCGCGCGCATGCGGCATGCCCGCCGGCAGGATGGAGAGCTTCTCGATGTTCGTGCGCAACAGCACATCGCCGAGATCGGTGGCGTCACCCGCGAGCACGTCCATCAGGCCGCGCTCCGGCGGCAGGCCAAGCTGGCGGAACACCGAGGGCCGCGAAACATCGGCATCGACCAGCAGCACGGTGTAGTCGAGCTCCATGGCCATGCTGACCGCCAGGTTGATCGCGCTGAAGGTCTTGCCCTCACCCGGCATGGCGCTGGTGATCATGATCAGGTTGGCGTTCTCGATGCGCGCTTCGCTGGTGTCGGTGGCGTTGCGCAGCAGCGGCCGCTTGATGACGCGGTACTCCTCTGCAATGGCCGAGCGTGGGCGGTCGGGCGTGACCATGCCCTTGGCTTCGAGCATCGCGAGATCGATGTACACGCCGCGCGAGGCATGCGCAGGCAGGGAGGCCGCCGCAGCTTGCGACTGAGCCTCCGACACGGGCGCGGGCTCCGGCACGGGAGCGGCCTTTGCCGCCGCCGGCTCTGCGGCCCGGGCGACCGCCTGCTGCAGCGCTTCGTCGGAGGGCTCGGCAGAGGCCTGCTTGAGTTGGTCAAGCCGCTGTGCGGCTCTTTCGATAAGACTCATCGTGTTGTCCCGTTCAACCCTGAATCAGCCGCAAGGCGACGACTGCGGCGGCAAACGCCCCCGTGTACGCAACCAGCCCCAAACCGAACGCAAACAGGCCGCGCCGCCGCGCCGAAATGCGCTCGGGGGTGGGCAGCATGGACACCATGCCCAGCACCGGCAAGCCGGTGACCTCGCGCAGCATGCGCGGGTCGCTGAATGCGGGACGAAGCTGGCTGATCAGGAAAGTAAGCGCGAAACCCGCGGCCAGGCCTGCCAGACCGGCAAGCGGGATGAGCAGGATGCGGTTGGGCGCGGAGGGCGCGGTGGGCAGCGTGGGCGGGTCGATGACGCGGAAGTCGGCCACCCCGGTCTGGGTGTTCATCTCGACGGCGATGTTGGCGGATTCGCGGCGCTCCACGAGGGCATCGTAGTTGCTCTTGTGGACCGCGTAGTCGCGGTTGAGCTGGGCAAGTTCGGCCTCCACCTCGGGCACCATTCGCGCCCGCTCGCCGAGTTGAGAGAGCCGGCTCTGGAACTCCGAGACGCGCGCCCGCAGCGCGGCAACGCGCGACTCGGCCTGGGCGAACGCGAGCTTCATCTGCTGATAGACCGGGTTCGAGTCGAGCGCACCGAACTGGCTGCCACCACCTGCCTGCATGGCCTCGACCTGCTTGAGCTTCTGCGCGTCGAGATCTTCGATGAGGCGGCGGGTGCCGAGCACGTCGGGGTGCTGGTCGGTGTAGCGCAGCAGAAGCTCGTCCAGATTGCGCTTGAGGGTGTCGATACGCCCGTCGATCTCGGGGATGGACACCGCGGACGCCGAGGGTGTCTGCGGCAGCAGCACCGGCTCCTCACCGACGAGCTGGCGCTGCAGGGAGTCGCGGGCATTCTCGGCTTCGCGCAGTTCGAGCTGAGCCGCCTGAAGTTGCGCATTGAGGGCACCAATCTGCGAGACGTAATCTGCCGCGCCATCGCCCAGCACCCCCATGTTGCGCAGACGGAACTCCTTGACGCGGTTTTCCGCCTCGGTGAGCTTCTGCTCGTAGCTGCGAATCTGCTCCTCGATGAAGCGGCGCGCAGCGTCCGCGTCCTGGCGCTTGCTGCCCAGGCCGGACTCGACGAACAGCGACAGCAGCGACTGCACCACGCGCTGCGCCTGGTCGGGGCGCGTGTCGGCATAGGACAGCGTGAAGAGGTTGGTGCGGTCGGCCGAGCCGATGCGCAGGTCCTTGGACAGACGGGTGATCAGCGCCTCACGCTCTTCGGTCGAGTGGATGCCGAGGTCGAGATCGGCCATGGTAATGAGCTTCTCGACGTTGGGGCGGCTGATCAGAGTGCGGCTCAGCATGGCGATCTGCTGGTCGACATTGGGCTGCACCGCCAGCCCGGCCATCAGCGGGCGAAGCACCGACTGCGTGTCTACGAACACCCGAGCACTCGACTCGTACTTGTCCGGCATCTTGTAGATGACGACCCCGGCAACGATGCCGACGATCCACGCCAGCGCCAGGCCCCACCAGCGGTAACGCCACATGCCGCGCAGGTAGCCGGTGATCTGCGATACGAGTTCTTCCATGAATCGACTTCACGTGGTTCGCGCCGAACCCCGCCGCGGTCGCAGCGTGGGTCCTGCACGGGGGTTGAGTCGGAAGCGGGACTGGATCAGAACCAGCTCTGCGGGATGATCAGGACGTCGCCCGGACGCATCTCGACGTTGGCCGAGACATCGCCGCGCTTGATCAGATCCTTGATGCGCACGCTGTACTGCTTGTTACCCTCACCGGTGCGCAGGATGCTCGCGCTGTTGCCGTCCGCGAACTGGGTGAGCCCGCCGACCGCGATCATGACGTCGAGCAGCGTCATCTTCTGCGTGTAGGGGAGGATGCGCGGCTGCGCGGCCTCGCCGACGACGCGGATCTGCTCGCTGTAGGGGCCGGAGAATCCGGTGGCGATGACGGTGACCACCGGCTCGCGGATGAACTTGGAGAGTTCCTTTTCGATGTCGCGCGCCAGCGTGGTGGTGTCCTTGCCCTGCGCGACGAGGTCTTCGACCAGTGGGGTGGTGATCTTGCCGTCGGGGCGCACCGGCACCGACATCGACAGCTCTGGGTTGCGCCATACGACGATGTTGAGCGTATCGCCCGAACCTACGACGTAGTTGTATTCCTCGTCCGCTGCTGCGGACGGCGCCGGCGGGAAGGACGAGGCGCACCCGGCGAGCGCACCCGCCGCCCCGACGAGCATCACGACACGAACAATCCTCGACCACATGCCTCGAGCGCTGATGACCATGACAACACCCCTTCAGAGTTCCATGAATTGGGAATGATACGACGATCGATTCAATTATTCGACGCTGAGCGTACCCGATGACAGCGCCCTGCGCACGCCAGGACGCGGGAAAACGCGTTTCAACGATTCAGCGTACCGGCGCAGGCGCATGCAGTTCCAGGAACAATCGCACACAATCGCTTACACTAGGTGCAGGCGCTGCGCTAGCTTGAGGAATGTTTGTTGCAAGACAATGGATGGCAAGCGCGCAGCCCGATCGTGGACACACCCGAAGCTGCCGCACCGCAAACCACACCGGGCACAATCGATGCACACCAACCTCGGCACGGCACACGCCCAGTGTGCCCCCATGGCGGCCGATCTGCTGCACGCCGCAGGCGCGTCACCCGACAAGCGCAATGGACCGCACAGGCCCATCGCGAAGGACTTCACCTGGACGGCACTGCCCCTGCATGCCTTCAGCTTCGAGCGCAAGGGCTACATCATCCGCATCGCGAACGGGAATGACCCGCTGAAGCGCGAGACGGCAAGACTGATCGAGCGCATGTACTCGGCGCGCGGACTCTTCCCCTACGGCACCACGGTCGAACTCGACCGGCGCGACCTGAACATCGTGGCATTGAAGGATCAACGCGCGGTTGCGACCCTGACCGTGCGCCTGGACCACGGCAGCGGATTGCTTGCCGATACCTTATACCGCAAGGAGATCGATGCGGTCCGGGCGAAAGGCGGGCGAGTGTGCGAAATTACACAACTCGCGATCGATCCCGAGCTCGGCTCGCAGGACGCACTCGCCGGCCTGCTGCAGGCGCTGTATGCGCTTGCCAGGCTGACCGAGCGCATGAGCGACGTGTTCATCGAGGTCCACCCACGTCATGCACGCTTCTACCAGCGCATTTTCGGCTACCGCCTCGCAGGACCGCGCCTGATCTGCCCGCGTGTGGGCGCGGCGGCCGTGCTGCTGCATCTGTCGCAGAACGAGTTCGAGGACGCCGTGGCCCGCCGCGAACAGACGGAGGATCGCCGCAGCCGTCGCGCAGCGCGGCTGCTGCCGACGAGCAACGACGTGCAGCAACTGCTCCAGGATCTGCAGTCCGCCGGCTGAATACCCGCCTGCCCCTCCCCGCGTTGGCGCCGGGACGCTGGCCGGCTCGACGCTCAGAACCAGTGACGCAGTTCGACGTAGGCGCGGTCGCTGCGGTCGTAGCTGCCAAACAGCCCCGCATCGTCACCGCCGAACACATCCAGGCCCGTCACCATGCGCCAGGCCGGCGCAAACTTCCAGGTGAGCTTGGGGCGCAGCATGTAGTCGCTGCGGTTGAGGCTGGTGACCGCGAGCATCTCGACTTCCACGTCGCTGCCAAAGCTGCGCACGGCCTGGAAGGTCAGCCCTGTTTCGCTACGGTCACTCGCCATCGCGGGGTGGTGGTCGTCGAGCCAACGCCCGTAGTACTGAGCGTTGAAGCGCCAGTCGCCCACTGGCACATCCACACCGAGGGCATAGTCGACCATGTCGGTAGGGGCCAGCCCGACGGCAACCCCACCGGGCACACCTGCGGGCGTGAAGGTATTGAGGCTGCGGCCGCGCGTATGGACCGCCTCGCCCTTGAGCACAAAACGCCCCAGATCCTTGCTGAAGGTGCCGCCCACCTGATGCAGCCGGTCGTGGCGCATCGACGCCAGCCCGGGCTGGAGCGCTTCGACGGTGGGCGAGATATCGTGGCTGCGGTAATAGAAGGCGGACAGATCCCAGCCGTCGACCAGGTGCGAGACCCGCAGACCCCAGTTGCCGTCACCAAGGTCGTCGTTGTCAGGCTTGCGCTCATCGACGGCCGTACCCGCCGGAATCCAGGGGAAGGCGTAGAAGTCACCGCCGGGCTTGCCGATCTCGTCATAGGACGGCTTGGGCACCCAGAGCATCTCGAAGTGCGTGTCGCCGCCGAAGTACTCTGCACGCACCGCCCATTGCGCGATGCGCATGCTCTCGAACTCGGGCAGCAGGAAGTCGCGCAGGTCGCGCGCCGACACTACGTCGGCAAAGAAGAAGCCGACCATCTCCCCCCAGATGATCTGCTGGCGCCCGAAGCGGAACTCCCAGTCGCCGTGGCCGACGTCCACGTACGCCTCGCGCAGCAGGAAATCGCGGCGCTGGTCACGGCGTACCGCGGCCGGGTAGCGCCCGTCCTCCAGGTCGAAAGCGCCATCGGCCTCGGCGCGCGCAGTGAGCTTCCAGCGCACGCGCGGGGCAAGCTCGCCACTGCCGGTCACCTCGGCACGCGCGCGCAGATGCGACCAGTGATCGGGCGCGGGCAGCGTAAAGGCCGCACTCAGGTCTGCATAGCCGCTCCAGCGAAGGCCGGAGCCTCCCGGCTCGGATGGCGAGCCGACGTCGAGCAAGGCGTCAAGCTCGGCGTCGAGCTCTGCATCCAGCGCCGGCTCCACTCCGGCCTCCTCGGCGGCCATTGCGGGCATACCTGAGGCGAGGGCTGCGAGGGTCAGGGCGGCAAGCGTACGCCGCGCGTGCTGTGTGAATCCGGGCATTGCTCATTCTTCCTGGGCTTGAGGTGGTTCCTGTACACGCTGGCTGCCGTTCGGGACGAAGGTCCAGTGCTGGGCGTTCTTCATGCCGAGCGCGGTGATCCTGCCGTCGCCGATGCGTACCAGGCGGTCGGCCATGCTCATGACCTTGCGGTCGTGGGTGGAAAAAACGAAGGTGGTGCCGGCGCTGCGATTGATGTCGCGCATCAGCTTGAGGATCTCGGTTCCGGTCTTGCTGTCGAGGTTGGCCGTTGGCTCGTCGGCGAGCACGATCTTCGAGTGCGTGGCCAGTGCGCGGGCGATCGCAACGCGCTGGCGCTGGCCACCGGAGAGCTGGTTGGGGCGATGGTGGGCGTATTTTTCCAGACCGACCACGTCGAGATAGCGGCGCACGCGCTCGGCACGCTCCTTCTTCGAGAGCTCGGGAAACTGCAACAGCGGGTACTCGACGTTCTCCTCGGCCGAGAGCACCGGGAGCAGGTTGAAGGTCTGGAAGATGAAGCCGATGGTCCTGGCGCGCAGGTCCGCGAGTTGGTCGGGCGTGCGGTCGGACACGTCGTGACCGTCGATGACGACGCGCCCCTCATCGGCGGTATCGATACAGCCTATGATGTTGAGCAGAGTGGACTTGCCGCTGCCGGAGGGGCCCGCGATGGCGAGAAACACCCCCTCTTCGATCGACAGCGAGACGTCGTCCAGCGCCAGCACGAGCTGCTCGCCAAGGAGGAAACGCTTGCTGACGTGTTCGATCTGGACGATTGCCATCGCAAGGACCGAGAATGAATGCAAACGCCAAGAGGATAGCACTCATGACGCAAAGCTTACGATTCCGCCGCAGATTCCTCGCCACCCTGGCAGCCGGCCTGTGTGTGCCCGGCGCGCTGATGGCTGCCGACGACGCCGCACCGGCCGCACCGGCGAACGATGACGAGGCCGCCGGGCTCGTGCAACGCGCGGACGCGATCCGTTTTCCGCGCGAGAGCTTCCAGACCGAGATCGTGGTACGCAATCTCAGCGACGGCGTCGAGAAGGACGCGCGCACCTTCCGCGTGCTGTCGCGTGGCAACGAGAACACCATCGTGCTGACGCTGGAGCCCGCCAGCGAGCGCGGCCAGGCACTGCTGATGCGCGGGCGCGACCTGTGGGTGTTCATGCCCAGCGTCTCGCAGCCGGTGCGCCTGTCACTCGCGCAGCGCCTGACCGGGCAGGTGGCCAATGGCGACCTGGCGCGCGCGAACTTCGCCGGCGACTACCGACCGAGCCTCTCCGGGCGCGAGGCGCTGGAGGGCACGGATGCGCTGGTGCTGGATCTGGCGGCGGTGGACCGCTCGGTGACCTATGCGCGCGTGAAGTACTGGATCGCCGCAGCCGACAGCCGGCCGCTGAAAGCGGAGTTCTACGCGCTCTCGGGCCGCTTGCTGAAGACCGCGCGCTACGAGGACTTCCGCGAGATGGCCGGCCAGGTTCGCCCCACCCGGCTGGTGATGGAAGACGCACTCAAGCCGGGCGAGGTGTCGGTGCTGACCTACGAGAACATGAACGTGCGCGATCTGCCCGAACGCATGTTCACCCGCGAGTACCTGCGCCGCCTGCAGCAGTGACGCAACGTCCGCAGCCGCAAGCGCCGCGCGGCAGAAAGGGGGTGACGCGGCAAGCCCCCGAAGCGCTGCTCACAACACCACCCTGACCTTGCCGCCAGTGGCCGCGACGAGATGCCGCGCCAGCGCGGCACGCACGTCGTCCTCGCCATGCACCAGCCGCACCTCGTCCGGCAGGTGGCGCATGCGGGTGACGAAACGGGTCAGATCGTCGCGGTCGGCGTGGGCGGAATAGCCTGACAAGGTGTGGATGCGGGCGCGGATGTCGATGCGCTCACCGTCGAGGTCCACGTAACCTCCGCGCGGGCCGTAGGTCTGAATCGCGTGACCGGGCGTACCGCGCGCCTGATAGCCGACAAAAAGCACATCGTGGCGCGGATCGCCCAACATGGCCCTGAGGTAGTTGACCACCCTGCCCCCGGCGCACATGCCGCTTGCCGCGATGACGATGGCCGGCGCGCGATTGCGCGCCAGGCGCTGAACGTTGGCAAGGTGGGCGTCATGCGTGTCGATGGCGACGAGTTGATCGAAGCCCAGCGGCTGACGGCCCGATCGCACGCGGGCACGCGCCTCGGCGTCCCAGAAGGGCTGCAACTCGCGGTACAGCGCGGTGAAGCGCTGCGCGAGCGGCGAATCGAGAAAGATCCGCAGCGCGCCCCACTTTTCTGCGTGCCGGCCGGGGCGCTGGCGCTCGCGGTGCAGGATGTCCTCGAACTCGTACAGCAGTTCCTGCGTGCGGCCGATGCTGAAGGCCGGGATGATGACCGTGCCGCCATCCTCCAGCGCATGCTCCACCACGGTCTGCAGGCGCTTGCGCCGGTTGCGGCGATCCTCGTGGCTGCGGTCGCCGTAGGTGGACTCGAGCACGAGTACGTCGGCCTGCCAGGGCGGGCGCGGCGCCGTCAGCAGCGGCGCATGCGGCGCCCCCAGATCGCCGGAGAAGACGATACGGCGCTTGTCCGGCCAGGCAGCGCCCGATAGCTCGCACTCGACATAGGCCGAACCAAGGATGTGCCCCGCACGCTTGAGCCGGATGCGGCAGGTGGCCCCCGCACTGCGGTACAGCGTCTGCCACTTGCCGTAGGGCAGCGGCCGGAGGCGCGGCTCGACCAGGCCGAGATAGCGCTCGACAAGCCGGGCGTCTCGACTCACGCCAACCTGAAAGGCGTCTGCCAGTACCGTGGGCAACAGCCGCGCGGAGGGCTCGCTGCAGAAGATCGGTCCCTTGAAGCCCGCCGCAAGCAGCCAGGGAAGGCGGCCACAGTGGTCGATGTGCACATGCGTGAGCACGAGCGCCCCGATCCCCTGCACCGGAAAGTCAATCTCGAGCCGGTCGGCACCCGCCTTGCCGTCGGGCGCGGTTTCGGTGCCCTGAAACAGGCCGCAGTCGATGAGCAGGCTGTTTTCGCCCTCGATGAAGAGCTGGTGGCACGAGCCGGTAACGCCGTTGCGGGCGCCGTGGTGAAGGATGACCGGGTTCATGACGAAATTCTATTCAAACCCCTTTCGCCAGGCCAGACAAAAATGCAATCAACATTGTAAAAACAGGTCCGCGCGCTACTCCATCCCCCACTTCTGCAGGCGGTAGCGCAGCTGGCGCAGGGTCATGCCGAGGTTGCGCGCGGCCGCGGAGCGGTTCCAGCGCGTCTGCTCGAGGGCACGAATGATGCGCAGGCGTTCAGCCTCATCGACGGAGGCCGCCTGCGGATCATCGAACTCCGGCGGTTCGTCATGGTACGCAGGCATCCCGAACCCGGAGTCGGTGAGCCAGGCCGAGCTCGTCTGGTCGGGATGGAGCTCGATGTCGGCGGCGCCGATCTCGTCGCGGTCGCACAGCGCGCAGGCGCGTTCGAGGAGGTTCTCCAGCTCGCGTACGTTGCCGGGGAAGGCGTAGCCTTGCAGCGCCTGCAGGGCGTCGGAGGCGAGCCGCCGCGGCGTGCCGCCCTCGCGCGCCGCGAGGCGTTCGAGGATGTGCATGGCGAGCTCGGCGATGTCTTCACGACGCTCGCGCAGGGGCGGTACGCGCAGGGTGATCACGTTGATGCGGAAGAAGAGGTCCTGACGGAAGCGTCCCTCGGCGACCAGCCGCCCCAGGTCCTGGTGCGAGGCGGAGAGGATGCGCACATCCACCGCCTCCTCGGCGTGGGCGCCGACGGGTCGCACTGCGCGCTCCTGGATGGCCCGCAGCAGCTTGACCTGCATGGCCAGCGGCAATTCACCGATCTCGTCCAGGAACAGCGTGCCGCCATTGGCGGCCTGAAAGAGCCCCTCCTTGTCCGCGGCGGCGCCGGTGAAGCTGCCCTTGCGGTGGCCGAAGAATTCGCTTTCCATCAGTTCGGGCGAGATGGCACCGCAGTTCACCGGGACGAAGGGCCGGGTGGCCCGCGCGCCGAGGCTGTGGATGTAGCGCGCGATGACCTCCTTGCCGGTACCCGATTCGCCGTGGATGAACACCGGCGCCTGGTTGCGCGCGAGCTTCTCGGCCTGGGCGCGCAGTTGCAGGAAGGCCGGCGAGTGGCCGATCAGCGCCCGTCCTCCCGCCGGCGGCGTGGCGGGCTCGTCGGCCTGACGCAGGGCGTTGTGGACGAGTTCGCGCAAGGCCTTGAGCTCGACCGGCTTGGTGACGAAATCGAAGGCACCGAGCTTGAGCGCACGGATGGCGGTCTCGATGCTACCGAATGCGGTGATGACGGCAACGGGCAGGCCGGGCTGTGCGCTCTGGATGTGCTCGACGAGCTCGAGACCGTCGCCATCGGGCAGGCGCATGTCGGTGAGGCACAGCCGATAGCGGCGGTCAGCGAGGCACTCGCGCGCCTCGCTGACCGAGCCGGCAGTGTCGCAGGCCAGGCCCATGCGCATGAGCGAGAGCTCGAGCAGTTCGCGAATGTCGTCCTCGTCGTCCACGACGAGCACATCGACGGATTGCGGACGGGAGCGGCGGTCGGCGATTGTCATGGTGTCTGGTGCGCCCGGAGCGTGAAGTCGGCCCCCGGACCGGCGGTCGACAGCTCGAGCTCCGCGTCGTTGGCCTCTGCGAGCTCGCGGGCGATGTAGAGCCCCAGGCCGGTCCCCTTGGGGTGGGTGGTGAAGAAAGGTTCGAACAGGTGCGTGCGGGTATCTTCGTCGAAGCCGGGGCCATCGTCCCGCACGTGCAGCGCCACACGCTCGCCCGGCTCCGCCTCCGCATGCAGTTGCACAGCGCCCGGCGTCCGCGAACAGTAGCGTGCAGCATTGGCGAGCAGATTGTCGAGGATCTGGTGCAGGTGCGCGCGGTCGATGGCGAGCGTCAGCGCCGGGTCGATATCCACCGCGTACAGCCCCTCCTCGTTCGCATCGCGGAACACCCGCGCCTCGATCACCTCACGCACGAAGTCGGCCAGAGGCAGCGCCTCGGGCATGGCCTGCTCGCGCCGGCCGAGCGCCAGCACGTCGCGGATCATGCGTTCGATGCGCTGCGCGTTGTCGTTGATGATGCGCGCAAGGCGGGCCTGCATTTCGGCGCGCTTCTCGTCGCGCAGCAGTTCGGCCGCCTGAGTGACGGCCGAGAGCGGGTTGCGGATCTCGTGCGCCATGCTCGCAGTGAGCCGGCCGAGTGCTGCCAGCTTGATCTGCTGCAGCCGGCGCTGTATGTCCTCGAAGTCGGTAAGGTAGAGCAGCGTATCGCCTTGCGCGGCGCTTCCGGCATCACCCGGCACCGCGCGACAGCGCAGCAGGCGGCCCGCCGGCCCGACCCGGATCAGTCGCCCCTCCTCGCTGACCGGTGCCTGCAGCATGGGCGCGAAGGCGGCATCCAGATCGGGGAGCGCCAGACCCTCCAGGCCCTCGCAGCGCATGTGCGCCATACCCAGCATGTTCGCCGCCTGCGGATTGGCATGCAGGATTCGCCCGCGGGCATCGACCACGATCACGCCATCCTGCATGTCGCGGATGATGTGTTCACTGACCGCCTGCTGCTTGGCGAGCGCCAGCCCGCGCTCGGCAGCCAGCGTGGCATTGGTACTGGCGCGCAGCGCAAGCAGGCGGGCGACGAGCGCGATGGCGAAGAAGCCCGCGCAGAAGATCCCGACCTGCAGCGAATCGACCGGCTGCAGGCCGCCGACATAGCGCCAGGTGTTCTCGATCAGCACGGCGATGGTGGCGATCGCCGCAGCGAACAGCACCATGCGCCCCTGCACGATCAGGCCCGCACCCGCGAGCATGACCATCATCAGCGCCGGCATGCCGCTGCGGTAGCCGCCACTGACCCACATGATCAGCGCCAGGGCCAGCATGTCGATCACCACCTGCAGCGCCACCGTGCGATCGAAGCCGAGCCTGCGCTGCGCATCCGGAAAGCCCAGCGCAAGCACGGCCAGGAGGTAACCGGAGGCGGTGAGGTAGTAGATGCGCGGGCTCTCGGCGCCAAGCCCGAGTTCGCGTCCAGCGACCAGGAAAAGGCCGGCCAGGATCAGGCGAAAGAGGTTCAGATAACGCAGCGACAGACGCCGCCCGCGATCCGCCTCCGGCATCACCGCACGACGGGCTTCATTCTGTGCGGCGGCCGGCACGGCGGTGTGCCTCGCTGCAGAAGAAATCGTCCTCGCCCCGCACGCCCTCGGATTCGGGCACGATCAGCCCGCAATGCGCGCACTCGCGCATGCGCTCGGCTGCGACGGGCTTGCCGCCTGTCTTGCGCCGGATCGTCTGCTGGTCCTTGAAGCGGCGCAGCGCACCACGCGCCCACCAGATGCCGATGAAGACCAGAGCGATGATGAGCAGATTGCGCACGATAGGAGAGGCGGGAACGGTGGCGCCAGCGGCAGTCGGAAACTGGCGGATTCTAGCATGCAGCGCCCCGGCTCCCCGTCATCCGCCGGGTTTGCGACAATGCGCCCTCCCACCTCGACCACTGCCGCCATGCCGAGCTTCCCCGCCCCCATCGAATCCCGCCTGCCGAACGTGGGCACGACCATCTTTACGGTGATGTCGCGCCTCGCCCAGGAATGCGGTGCGATCAACCTCTCGCAGGGTTTCCCCGACTTCAACGCCGAAGACCTGCTGTTCGAGCGCGTTGCTCACTGGATGCGCGCAGGACACAACCAGTACGCGCCCATGGCGGGCTGCCTGCCGCTGCGCGAGGCGATCGCCGCCAAGGTCGAGGCGCTGTACGGCGCGCGCTACGACGTCGAGCATGAGATCACCGTGACCGCTGGCGCCACGCAGGCGCTGTTCACCGCGGTGACCGCCTGCGTGCGCCCGGGAGACGAGGTGATCGTGTTCGAACCGGTGTACGACGCCTACGTACCGGCGATCGAGCTGGCCGGGGGGCGGGTGGTGCGCTTGCGCCTGGCCGCGCCCGATTACCGACCCGACTGGGCTGCGGTGGCGGCAGCGATCACGCCGCGCACACGCATGATCATGATCAACACCCCGCACAACCCCACTGCCACGGTGTGGTCGCGGGACGACCTCGACCAGCTCGCCGCGCTCACCCGCAACACCGGCATCGTGGTGGTCGCGGACGAGGTGTATGAGCACATCGTTTTCGACGGCACCACACACGCGAGCTGTGCCGCGCATGAAGAACTCGCGGCGCGCAGCTTCGTGGTATCGAGCTTCGGGAAGACCTATCACATCACCGGCTGGAAGGTGGGCTACCTGCTTGCGCCGCGCGAACTGATGGCGGAATTCCGCAAGGTGCATCAGTTCAACGTGTTCACGGTGAACACGCCGGTGCAACTCGCGCTCACCGACTACATGGCCGACGCCTCACGCCACCTCGGCCTCGCCGGCTTCTACCAGGCCAAGCGTGATTTCTTCCGCGCAGCGCTCGCCGGCTCACGCTTCGAACTGCTCCCCTCGCGGGGCACCTACTTCCAACTCGCCCGCTACGAGACAATCTCGGACATGGGGGACGCGACCTTCTGCGAGCATCTGACGCGCAATGTGGGCGTGGCAGCGATTCCGGTATCCGCCTTCTTCGCGGACGGCCGCGACGAGCGCGTGATCCGCTTCTGCTTCGCCAAGAACGAGCGCACGCTCGCCGCAGCCTGCGAGCGGCTGTGCAAGGTTTGAACGCTTGAAGTTCGCGGGTGCGCCTGCTGCCGCAGGAGCCCGCGAATGGAGCGCCTGAACGACCGCCACCTTTTAGAGACGAACCGATGTTCACGCAACCCCTCCCCACCCTGCAGCGCGACGGCGACACCGTCCGCATCCTCGACCAGACCGTGCTGCCCTTCCGCACCGAAACCGTGGTGCTGCGCACGCTGAACGACGCCGCCCACGCCATCCGCAGCATGCAGGTACGCGGCGCACCGCTGATCGGCGCCACCGCCGCCTACGGCGTGTCGCTCGCGCTGATGGAGGGCGGCAGCAACGATGAGGCGCTGACTCACGCTCTCGCGGTACTCGGCGCGACCCGCCCCACCGCGGTGAACCTGCACTGGGCGCTGGACCGCATGAACGCCAGGCTCTCCACCCTGCCCGCAGCCGCACGCCTGCAAGCCGCTTGGGACGAAGCCGAGGCCATCCGCGCCGACGACGCCAAGACCTGTGATGCAATTGGCCAACACGGCCTGGCGCTGATGCGCGACATCGCCGCCCGCCGCGCCGGACCGGTGCGGCTGATGACCCACTGCAACGCAGGCTGGCTCGCCACCTGCGGCGCCGGCACCGCACTTGCGCCGATCTACGCTGCGCAGGCCGCGGGCATCCCGGTGGAGGTCTTCGTCAGCGAAACCCGCCCGCGCAACCAGGGCCTGCTCACCGAGTGGGAGCTGCGCGCCGCCGGTGTCCCCCACACCCTGATCGCCGACAACGCGGCGGGCCTGCTGCTGATGCGGGGCGCGGTCGACCTGGTCATCACCGGCGCCGACCGCATCGCCGCCAACGGCGACGCCGCGAACAAGGTCGGCACCTACCTCAAGGCGCTCGCCGCGCAGGCGGCCGGCGTGCCCTTTTACATCGCCGCGCCGCACTCCACCCTGGACTTCGCATGCCCGCACGGCGCCGCCATCCCGATCGAGGACCGCGGCGCCGACGAGGTCTGCCTCATGCGCGGTACCGATGCCGAAGGTCGCATCACCGACGTGCGCCTGGCGCCAGCCCAGACACTTGCTGCGAACCCGGCCTTCGACGTCACGCCGGCGGCGCTGATCCGCGGCATCATCACCGAACGCGGCATCGCACCCGCAAGTGAGCTGGTGCGGCTTTATCCGGAGCAAAAGGCATGAGCGACACCCCGGGCATCTGCATCCACGAAGAAGGCGGCTGGCAACCCGACGACCCGCTGCGCGCGGAGCTGCTGGCAACCCTGCGCGCGATGGGCGAGGCGCGCCTGAACGTCGGCACCTCGGGCAACGCCAGCGTGCGACTGGGGTCTGCGGCATGCAGCCCGGCAGGCGCGCCGCGCATGCTGATCACCCCCAGCGGCAGGCCTGCCGAGCGCAGCCAGCCGCAGGACATGGTGGTGGTCGAGGCCGACGGCAGCTACGCTGGCCCGCTCGCCCCGTCGTCGGAATGGAAGCTGCACCACGATATCTACGCCGCCCACCCCGCAGCCGGTGCGGTGCTGCACGCGCACGCGCCCTTCGCAACCGCGCTCGCCTGCCAGCGCCGCGAGATCCCGCCCTTCCACTACATGATCGCGCGCTTCGGCGGCAGCACCGTGCGCTGCGCCGACTATGCCACCTTCGGCACCCAGGCGCTGTCGGACGCCACCGCCGCCGCACTGCAGGACCGCAACGCCTGCCTGCTCGCCAACCACGGCATGGTCGTCTACGGCCGCGACCTCGTCCACGCGCTGGCGCTGGCGATCGAGTTCGAGACCCTGTGCGAACAGTACTGGCGCAGCCTGCAGCTCGGCCCGCCGGTGCTGCTGTCCGAGACGGAGATGGCCGAAGTGCTCGAACGTTTCAAGTGGTACGGCAAGCCGCGCAGCTAAGACATCGGCAAAGCAGCGCGGGGAAACCTGCAGAAATCGGGCACGCACCCACCGCGGGGCAGGCTTTCCCGCGAGCGGCCTAACGCTCCAGCACCCGCAGCAGGCTCGAAGTGTCGTCGTTCCCCCACCCTGCATGCATCAGCGCGTTGAGCTGCTGCCAGGCCTGGCCAGCCACCGGCAAGGGCACGCCAAGGCGGGCGGCTTCGTCCATCAGGATGGCGAAATCCTTGTGGTGCAGGCGCGCGGCCACGCCAGCGGAGAAGTCGCGCGCGACCATCTTCGCACCCATGGTCTCCAGCACGCGTGAAGCCGCCGAACCGCCCAGCAGCGCCTGGCGCACGGCGGCCAGATCCACGCCGTGCGCTGCGGCAAGGTGCATGGCCTCGGCACAGGCCTGGAGGATGGACACGAGGATCATCTGGTTGCAGGCCTTCGCGACCTGGCCGGCGCCGGGCGGGCCGATATGGACGATGCGCTGGCCGAGCACTTCGAGCAGCGGACGCACGCGGTCAAGCGTCTCCTCGTCCGTACCGGCCATGATCGCCAGCGTCGCATCGCGCGCACCCTGCCCGCCGCCGGATACCGGCGCATCGACCCAGCCGACGCCGCGCTCGGCGTAGCGTGCGGCGAGCGAACGTGCCGTAGCCGGGGCAATGGTGCTCATGTCCACATGGATGCTGCCTGGCGCGAAGCCCTCGGCCAGCCCGCCCGAACCGAAGGCGAGCGCTTCGACGTCGGCGCTGGCGGTGACCACGGTAATGACCACCTCGCTGCGTGCTGCGAGCTCGGCCGGCGTGGCCCTCAACTGCATGCCCTCGGCGACGAGCGCCGCGGCAGACTCCGGGCGACGTGCCCAGATCGCCACCGCGTGGCCAGCTGCGTGCAGGTGGCGCACCATCGGTTCGCCCATCACGCCCAGGCCGATGAATCCGATCTTCATAGGCTTTCCTCCTACCCCGGTCATTCGCCGACACATCCGCTCATGCGCTCGAGGAGCTTGAGCATGGCGACCGAATCATCCTCGCCCAGGCCGCTGCCGGCCATGGCATTGAAGAGCTGCGCGGTGGCCGCGGCGGCCGGCAACGCCAGCCCCAGGCGGTGGGCTTCGTCCAGGACGATGCGCATGTCCTTCTGGTGCATCCAGGCCTTGAAGCCGGGGGTGAAGTTACGCGCAAGCATGCGCCGACCGTGGTTCTCGAGGACACGCGACCAGGCCAGGCCGCCGAGCAGCGCCTCGCGCACGGCGGCGCCATCGACACCGCTCTTGTGCGCGAACACGAGGCCTTCAGCCACCGCAGCCACACCGACGCCGGTGAGGATCTGGTTGCAGGCCTTGGCGACCTGACCGGCGCCGGCTTCACCGATGCGGGTGATCGACCCGCCCATGGCCTCGAACAGCGGCCGCACCTGCGCGCAGGCGGCCTCGTCGCCGCCGACCATGATGGTGAGCGTGCCCGCAATCGCCCCGGGTTCGCCGCCCGACACGGGTGCATCGAGTGCGATCACCCCGCGCACAGCCAGGCGCGCGGCGATGGACTGTGCGGCTGCAGGGGCGATGGTGCTCATGTCGATATGGATGTGCCCCTTGCCCGCCCCCTCCGCCACACCGTCGGGGCCGAGCGTGACCTGCTCGACGTCCGGCGCGTCGGCCACCATGCTGATCGTGATCGGGGCACGGCGCGCCACTTCGGCAGCGCTGGCGCAGTCGCCTGCGCCGGCGTCGAGCAGCGGCTGCACGGACGCCCGCCGCCGGCTCCAGACCTGCACGCGATGACCGGCCTGGATAAGGTTGAGGGCCATGGGCCGGCCCATGAGACCGAGTCCGATGAATCCGACATCCATTGGGTGATGATCCTCCAGCGTTGAGCCAAGCCTGGCCATTCCCGACGGGCCCGCGAGCACCGCGCAGCGACGGCCATGCACCGCCCGACTGGTCGCCACGCAGGAAGCCCGCCATAATCTGCGCCATGAACTACGGCGCAATCATCAAGGAAATCGGTCGAGGCGCCAAGGGCGCTCGCGATCTCGACACGGCCGCCGCTGCGGCGCTTTTCGGCGACATCCTGGACGGCAAGGTGCCCGAACTGGAGTTGGGTGCGATCCTGCTCGCCTTCCGCATCAAGAGCGAGACGCTGCCCGAGCTGCTGGGCTTCAAGCAGGCCATGGACGCGCGCACAGCACAGGTGGAAGTACCCGCCGGGCCGCGCTGCGTGGTGCTGCCAACCTACAACGGCGCGCGCCGGCAGGCGAACCTGATGCCGCTGGTGGCGATGCTGCTGGCGCGCGAGGGCGTGCCAGTACTGATCCAGGGACGCCACGATTTCGAGACGCGGGTGAGTCCGTTCGAGCTGCTCGAAGCACTTGAGCTGCAGCCCGCAGCCGACGCGGCGCAGGCCTCGGCACAGCTCGCGCAGCGGCGCATCGCGTGCATCGGTGTGGACAAGCTGCTCCCGGGGCTCGACCCGCTGCTCGCCCTGCGCACGCGTATGGGCGTGCGCGCCAGCGGCCATACCATGGCCAAGCTCATCGATCCCTGCCGCGGGCGCAGCGTGCGCGTGGTGGCGGTTACGCACCCCGAATATCTGGAACGCATGGACGCTTTCCTGCGCATTGACGGTGGGCGCGCGATGCTGATGCGCGGGACCGAGGGCGAGATCTACGCGAATCCGCGGCGCTGCCCGGAGATGAAGGTCTATGTGGAGGGTGAGGCTTCGATCGGCGTCGCCGGCGAAGATGGCGGAGCCCCGCCGCTCACCGGCCTGCCGGATGCTCCATCCGTGCCCGAGAATGCGGCCCTGGTGCGGGCGATGCTGGCTGGCGAGGTGCCCGTACCCGGACCGATCCGGTCGCAGGTCGAAGCCTTGAAGACGCTCGCAGGCTGACCCCGCGCCACCGGCGCTACGACAGCACTTGCACAATCGCTCCGCCCAACTCGTACAGCCCGTTGCCGAGCGCATGACAGCGCTTGACCTCGAGTTCCGCGACGAGTGGTGTCGCACCGGTTGGCGAATCCACGGTGACGCGCAGGGTTTCCTGCGCCCGCGGCACGTAGGCGGTGTGCAGCGTCATCCCGCCGACGCTCAGCTCGACACACACGCCGGACACGGCAACGCCGTTGGGGGGATGGATGGTCGCGCGGCAACCGAGCGGTATCCGGCGATCCAGCCTGCGATCGCTTCTGGCCGAGTGATCGTGCATGCGACCCGCTTCCTCGAGATGGACAAGCGGTCATTGTATCGCCCACACCCGGCAGCCCTACCGTGAAGGATTCACGCCTTTGCCCCAGAGCCTGTTGCGCACCTCCGGGCAAGCGCCCAGAATCCTGAAGAGGCCTGCGGGGCCGCCCTGAACTCGATCAAAAGGTCACTGCGATGCACTCCCCGGAAAAGCGGCACTTCTCACGCATTCACTTCAGCCACGGCGCGACCCTGACGTTCGAGGGCGGCGAGCTGCCCTGCGAGGTCGTCGACCTGTCGCTCAAGGGAGCGCATATCCGGCTCCCTGCGGGCAGCCCACCGCTGGCGTCCGGGCTTGCGTGCGCACTCGAGTTGCGCCTTGACGATGGCGAATCCAGGCTGCGCATGGAAGCCACGGTCGCACATTGCCGCGGACGGGATGCCGGGCTCACCTGCACGATGATCGACCTCGACAGCATCACCCGCCTGCGCAGGCTGATCGAGCTCAACCTCGGCGACGACGCCCTGCTGCACCGCGAGCTCCACGAACTGGCTTCCCTGTAGCCCCACGCAGCGCGCAGGCTCAGGCTGCGAGACGGCCTGCTCGGTAGTCGGCGATCGCCTGGTAGATCTCCTGCTCGGTGTTCATCACGAAGGGGCCGTACTGGGCAATGGGCTCGCCGAGCGGGCGCCCGGAGATGAGGAGCGCACGCGCGTCGCCTGCGGCCTCAAGGCACACCCCGTCGCTGGCGTCTTCATTGGCGAGGATGGCCATGTTGCCTGCCCGCACCGATTCTTCGCCGACCTTCAATGCCCCGCGGTAGACATATAGAAATGCATTGTGCGCTGCGGGAATCGGCTGCATGAAGCGGCTACCGGCCGGCAGGTTCAGGTCGAGGTAGAGCGGCGCCGTCACGGCGCGGGTCACCGCACCCGTGACGCCATGGCTCTCTCCAGCGATTACGGTCGCCTCGACGCCCGCCTCGGTGGTGAAGCGAGGCAGCTCGCCCGCAGCGAAGTCGCGATACCATGGCACGCTCATCTTGTCCCGGGCAGGCAGGTTGAGCCAGAGCTGGAAACCCTCCATCACACCCTCCTGCTGCTGTGGGATCTCCGAATGGATCACCCCGCGCCCGGCCGTCATCCATTGCACGCCACCGTTCTCGAGCAGGCCTTCGTGCCCTGCACTGTCACGATGCTTCATGCGGCCAGCAATCATGTAGGTGACGGTCTCGAAACCACGGTGCGGATGGTCGGGAAAACCGGCGATGTAGTCGTCGGCGTTGTCGCTCCCAAACGCATCGAGCATGAGGAAGGGGTCGAGCCGGCGCTGCAGGGACTGGCTGAGCACCCGGGTCAGCTTGACGCCGGCGCCGTCCGAGGTCGGGCGGCCCGTTACCAGGCGCTCCACGCTGCGCGAACGCGCCACGCTTGCGCAGGGAATGCGCGCGGAGGAAAGGGTCGGGGTACTCATCTGCGTTCTCCTTGGGGTCGGGGGTGCGGGGCGGGTGGGCCCGCCCTCGTATCCTGCAGCCGCGGCAAGCCGGTCAAGACGCTCAGGCGAGCGCGGCGTCGATGTCCGCCTCGGCCTCCGCGAAACCTTGCCGTGCTGCCTCGTCGCCCATGTTCAGGCCCTCGGCATAGACAAAGCGAAGCTCACTCAGACCGACGAAGCCAAGCACCGTCTGCAGGTACGGGGTCTGCGTGTCCGTGGGCGTGCCACGATAGCGGCCACCGCGCGCGCACGCGGCGATCACCTTCTTGCCCTTGAGCAGGCCCTCCGGGCCGTTCTCGGTATAGCGGAAGGTGACGCCGACGCGGGCGATGGCATCGATCCAGCTCTTGAGTTGGGTCGAGATGGCGAAGTTGTACATCGGCACCCCGATTACGATCACGTCCGCGCCCTGAACCTCGGCGATGAGGGCATCACTTTCAGCCACACGCGCCGCCTGTTCCGGCGTGCGCTGCTCGGCCGGCGTAAAGAGCGCACCCAGCGCAGCCTCGTCGACCACCGGAGCAGGCTTGCGCGCGAGATCGCGTACAACGAGCTCGGCAGCGGGGTTCTTCGCAGTCAGACGCGAAACGATCTCGTCGGCGAGGCGGGTGGAATTGGCGCCGGCGGTGCGGGCGCTGCCGTTGATTTGCAGGATCTTCATGTTGGGGTCCTCGTCATTTTGAACTGGATGTTGCACACTGTATTACGAACTTGAAAGTGAATTAACCCATCAAAATAGACTTCATTGTTCGGATAATGGAACAAATAGACCCGAATGATCTGCTGATCTTTGCCCGTGTCGTCGACGAAGGCAGCTTCACGGCGGCCGCCGAACGACTCGGGCTACCGAAATCGACCGTTTCGCGCAGACTGTCGCAACTGGAAGAGCGGCTGGGCGAACGTCTGTTGCTGCGCACGACCCGCCGGCTCAGCATCACCGAGTTTGGCACTGCCCTGCTCGAACACGCGCGGCAGGTCGATGCCGAGGTGGAGGCCGTGGGCAACCTGGCCGAGAGCCGGCAGGCACGACCCAGCGGTCGCTTGCGGGTATCGATGCCCAACGATTTCGCCAATCTCCTGCTGACGGACATGCTGGCCGCATTCTCAGCCCTGCACCCTGCAGTCACGCTTGAGCTCGACCTGTCACCGCGCCGGGTGGACCTGCTCGGCGAAGGCTTCGATGTCGCCATACGCCTGGGGACCTTGCCCGACGACGCGCTGCTGGCCGCCCGCAGACTGGCCGTGTTCCCGTGGGGGCTGTATGCCTCGCCCACCTATGTCGCCGAGCATGGCGAGCCGAACGCACCGGAGGACCTGCAGCATCACCGCGCACTGCGCCTGCTCGGGCGCACTGGGGAACCCATCGGCTGGACCTTGCTGCGGGGGAGCGAGCGATGGGAGGGCACGCCCCCCGGCTCGATCACCGCCAATGCGCCCGAGTTGCTGATCCGCTTCGCGCGCGCAGGCGCCGGCATCGCGGCAGTGCCTGATTATTTCGCGACCCCGTACTTGCGCCGCGGCGAACTGCAGCGCGTGATGCCGGACTGGCGCCTGCCCTCGATCACTGCATGGGCCGTGTTCCCCGGACGCAGGCTGATGCCCGCCAAGACCCGCGCATTTCTGGACATGCTGCAGGCGGCCCTCGGCGACTGAGCTCCGTTTGCCCAGCGGGTCGTCTAACGCGGGCGCCACGTGGCGGCCACAGCCCACGAACGATCCGGTTGCTGCGGAATCACATGCCTGCCTACGCTGCCGCCGCACGCTGGCGGCGTCACGACCATGGACATGCCGACCGAGGCCATCCCTTGGCCACACGGATGCGACACCCCGCTTACAATGGGCGCCTGTTACGGAACCTGAATCAAGATGACCCTGCTTCGACAATTCTTCGAGCTGCCCGCACGGGTGCTCTATCTGGCGCTGTTCCTTGTCGCCAGCGGCCTTCTCGGTTTTGGCCTCTATCTGCAGCACGTCGTGGGCCTGGAGCCCTGCCCGATGTGCGTCATGCAGCGTTATGCTTTCGCACTCGCAGCGCTCGTTGCCCTGATCGCAGCCGTCCACGGACCCGGGCGGCGCGGGGTGCGCGTCTATGCAGGATTGATCGGAGTGTCTGCGCTGGTGGGGGGCGGAATCGCGGCGCGCCAGAGCTGGATGCAGATCGATCCGCCCCTGATCCCCGAATGCGGGCCAGGGCTGGAGTTCATGCTCGAGAGCTTTCCGCTTGCACAGGCGCTGCCGATGATCTTCCGCGGTGCGGGCGACTGCACGGCGATCGAGTGGACCTTCCTCGGCCTGTCCATCGCAAACTGGTCGCTGCTCAGTTTCACCGCGACCGTGATCTTCGCCGCCTGGATGCTGCTGCGCCGCAACTGACGTCAACGGCCGGCATCGGCGATGGCCCACCCCTGTGGCCGACATCGCCGACCGACCTCGGTCATTGAAGCCGGCCACTGCAGCATCAGTTGCAACGGGCCGGGCCGTCCTTGACGCCGAGCTTGTGCAGGATGTTCACCAGCGGGCACAACCCGGTGAAAGCGCTCTGGAACAGGTTGAGGCCGACGAAGCCGGTCACCCACAGAAAGTGCTTGCTGACGAAGAGCGGCGAAGCCTCGACGCCAAGCGAGAGCGAAATCAGGACGAAAGCGCCGGCGAAGGCGCGGACGTAGTCATTGGTGGTCATGCGGGGTTCTCCTCGGGATTTTGCAGACGGGCGATGCGGCCGCGCATGGCGGCGTAGTAAAGGACCGGGATCACCACCAGGGTGAGCACGGTGGACACGAAGATGCCGAAGATCAGGCTGATGGCCAGGCCGTTGAAGATCGGGTCGTCGAGGATGAACACCGCGCCGATCATCGCCGCCAGCGCGGTGAGCCCGATCGGCTTGGCGCGCACCGCGGCGGCGCGGATCAGAGCCTCGCCGAACTCCATGCCCTCGGCGACCTGCTGATTGACGAAATCCACCAGCAGGATCGAGTTGCGCACGATGATGCCGGCGAGCGCGATCATGCCGATCATCGAGGTGGCGGTGAATTGCGCGCCGAACAGCGCGTGACCGGGCATCACGCCGACGATGGTGAGCGGGATCGGCGCCATGATGATCAGCGGCACCAGATAGCTCCTGAACTGCGCCACCACCAGCAGGTAGATCAGCACCAGTCCCACGGCGTAGGCGGCGCCCATGTCGCGGAAGGTCTCGTAGGTGATCTGCCACTCGCCGTCCCATTTCAGCTGGTAGCCGGCGTAGGGGTCGTCGGGCTGGCTGATGAACCACTCGCCGAGCGTACCGGCGAGCCCCGGCGCGCCGTCGAGCGCCATGCCATTGACCCGCGAGCGGATGTCGAACATGCCGTAGAGCGGCGAATCCAGCTTGCCACCCATGTCACCGGTCACATACACCACCGGCAGCAGGTCCTTGCGATAGAGGATCTGCTCGCGGCGGGTCTCGGCGACCTGCACGACCTCGGAGATCTTCACCAACTGGCCGGCGTTGTCGCCGCCGCGGGCCCGTACCTGCATCGCGAGCAGGTCGGCAAGGTCGGACTGGCGCACCGCGGGCAGCTGGATGCGCACCGGGATCTCGTACTTGTTGTCGCCGCCATGCACCGGGGTGACGTTCTCGCCGGAGAGCCCCAGGCGCACCACCTCGACGATGTCGGCCTTCGCCACGCCCATGCGCGCGGCCTTGGCCTGGTCAACGCGCAGCACGAGCTTGGGCGCGTCCTCGTCCACCGTGTCGTCGACGCCGACAATGTCCGGGGTGTCCTCGAAGGCCGCGCGCACGCGCCTGGCCACTTCCAGCTGGCCGTCGTAGTCGGGGCCGTAGATCTCGGCGACGATCGGCGACAGCACCGGCGGGCCGGGCGGCACCTCCACCACCTTGACGTTGCCGCCGTTGCGCAGCGCGATTTCGGTGACGGCATCGCGCACCGACACGGCGATCTCGTGGCTCTGGCGCTCGCGCGCGGTCTTGTCGACCAGGTTGACCTGGATGTCGCCCTGCTCGGGGGCACTGCGCAGGTAGTACTGGCGCACCAGGCCGTTGAAGTTGATCGGCGCCGCGGCGCCAGCGTAGGACTGCCAGTCGGTGACCTCGGGCACGGTGGCCAGATGGGCGCCGATCTCGTTGAGCACGCGCGCGGTGTCCTCGACCGGCGTGCCCACCGGCATGTCGAGCACGACCTGGAACTCGCTCTTGTTGTCGAAGGGCAACATCTTCATGACCACGAGCTGCACCACCGGCAACGCGACCGAAGCGCCGATGAGCGCGAACACCACGACCCACAGCGCGAAACGGTTGCGGCCACCGCGGCGGGCGTCGAACATGGGCGTCATCACGCGGCGGAAGAGTCCGTCGAGGCGGCGGGTCATCTTGTCCTCGCCCTCGTGGTGGTGGGCGTCGACGTTCTTGAGCATCTTCTGCGCCAGCCAGGGCGTGACCACGAAGGCCACCACCAGCGAGATGAACATGCCCATTGAGGCGTTGATCGGGATCGGGCTCATGTAGGGGCCCATCAGCCCGGTGACGAAGGCCATCGGCAAGAGCGCCGCGATGACGGTGAAGGTGGCGAGGATGGTGGGGCCACCGACCTCGTCGACGGCCTTGGGGATCAGCTTCCACAAGGGCGTGTCGGGCTCGAGGGTGTGCCAGCGGTGGATGTTCTCGACCACCACGATGGCGTCGTCGACCAGGATGCCGATCGAAAAGATGAGCGCGAACAGCGACACCCGGTTGAGGGTGAAGCCCCAGGCCCAGGAGGCGAACAAGGTGGCAGCCAGGGTGAGCGTGACAGCGATGCCGACGATGATGGCCTCGCGCCGGCCGAGCGCGAAGAACACCAGCGCCACCACTGCGGCGGTGGCGAAGGCGAGCTTGCCGATCAACTGGTTGGCCTTGTCGTTGGCGGTCTTGCCGTAGTCGCGGGTGACGGTGACCTCCACACCTTCCGGGATGACGCTCCCGCGCAGGTTCTCCAGGCGCTGCATCGCGGCCTGGGCGACATCGGCGGCGTTGGCTCCGGGCTTCTTCGACAACGCCAGCGTGACAGCCGGGAACAGGCCCTGTTGGCCGATGCCGCGCTGCTCCGCGGCAGCGCCGGTGCCGAACCACACGTACTGCGAAGGCTGGTCGGGACCATCGACGACCTCGGCGACGTCGCGCAGGAACACCGGACGGCGCTCGGAGACACCCACCACAAGCTTGCGCACATCCTCGGCAGATTCCAGGTAGGTGCCGGTCTGCACCAGCACTTCACGATTGCCTGCGACCAGGCTGCCCGCCGGCTGCGAGGCGTTGGCCAGTTGCAGCGCGCCGCGCAGGTCCTGCGCGGTGACGCCGTGCGCGTTCATGCGCTCGATGTCCATGTTCACCCGGATCACGTGGCCGGGGCCGCCCAGGGTGGCAACGTCGCGCGTGCCGGGGATGCGCTTCAGCTCGGTCTCGATCGCGCGCGAAACCTGCTGCAGCGAGAAGGCCGCTCGCTCGGGGTCGGCGGTCCACAGCGTGAAGCTGACGATCGGCACGTCGTCGATGCCCTTGGGCTTGATCAGCGGCTTGCCGACGCCGAGTTGCGGCGACAGCCAGTCTGCATGCGAGTCCACGGTGTCGTAGAGGCGCACCAGTGCAGTCTGGTTGGGGACGCCAACCTCGAATTGAACGGTGACCACCGCCATGCCGGGGCGCGACACGGTATAGACGTGCTCGACGCCGGCGATGCGCGACAGCACCTGCTCGGCCGGCCGCGCCACCAGGGACTCGACATCGCGTGCAGACGCCCCCGGGAAAGGCACCAGCACGTTGGCCATGGTGACGTCGATCTGTGGCTCTTCTTCCTTGGGGGTGATCAGGGTGGCGAAGATGCCGGCGAGCAGCAACACCAGCGCCAGCAGCGGCGTGATCGCGTTACGCTGGAAGCCGGACGCGATGCGGCCGGAGATGCCGAGACGCTTTTCCATGGTCGCCTCCGGACTCAGCGCGCAGCCGAGCCGGCGCGGGCCTGAATGCCGGCCTGCACCGGGTCTAGGGCGAGGGTTTCGTCCCCCCTAAGGCCGGAGAGCACCTCCACCGCATCACCGCCCTGTTGCGTACGGCCGAGGCGGATCTGACGCAGCCCGAAACCGCCCTGGCCATCGGCCACGTAAACTGCGGTGAGCTCGCCCCGACGAAGCACGGAAACGGCAGGAATCACCACCGGTTGGGCCGCTCGGGCCGGCGCCGCCTCACCATGTAAGCGCACCCGTGCGAAGCTGCCCGGCAACACGTCCGCGAGGCCCGCGGGGAGGTCGACGCGAACGCGCACGGTGTGGGTGCGGGCGTCGGCCGTGGGGAGCACGGTGACGGAAGCGGCTTCGATCGTGCGCCCGCTGGCGGGCAGCTCCACACTGGCGCGCAGCGTGCCACCGCCGAGCTCGGCGAGGCGCTGTGGCGCGAGGTCGGCCACTGCACGCATCTGCGCAGGGTCGTACACGGTGAGCAGGCTGCGGCCGGGCTGGGCCATTTCACCGGCTTCGATGTGGCGTACGGCAACCAGGCCGGTGAGCGGCGATGTCACCGTAGCGTAGCCCTGGACGGTGCCTGCCTGCGCACGCTGTGCGCGGGCAGCGCCCAGCTGCGCTTCAGCGGCTTCGTACTGCGTCCGCGCGCCATCGAGCGCCGACTGGCTGAGGAATTTCTGCGCGACCAGCTTGCGCGCACGCTCGTACTCAAGGCGCGCGTTGCCGAGCACGGTCTGCGCCTGCGCGATGCCAGCTTCGGCAGCGGCGACCGCTGCAGCCGCCTCGGCGGGATCGATGCGGACCAGCACCTGCCCGCGCTCGACGCGATCGCCGGCATCTACGCCGAGTTCGAGAATGCGGCCAGGCATTTGCGCCGCGAGGGTCGACTGACGCACCGCCTCGATCGTGGCCTCCGCAGCGATAGAGGGTGCAACCATCTGCGCCTGAATGCGTACGGTGGGCACCTCCGCGCGCGCGGGAAGGCTGAAGCTGGCGATCGCCGCGGCCAGCAGAAGAAGGCCGGGCGCGCGCGCAAGAACGGGGAGCATGACGGGTTTCATGTGCATAAGTATATTCTTATACACGCGCCGGTCAAGCACCTCGGTCAGTTCAGCACCTCGGTCAGTTCAGCACCTCGGTCAGTTCAGCACCTCGGTCAGTTCAGCACCTCGGTCAGTTCAGGCAGCTGGCGGCGTAATCGGCCATCGCGACGACAACCGGCTCGGCCTCGCCGGCCGCAGTGGCGAGGCTGATCTCGCACTCCGGATGAGCAGCACGGGCCTCGTCGAGCAGGATCGGCAGATCGCGCTTGAGGTGACCGCCTTGGGCGAGAAACATGGGCACGACCGCGATTTGCCGCACACCGTCAGCAGCAAGCGCGGCGATGGCCTCGGGCAGGGTCGGGGTCATGAACTCGAGGAACGCCAGCTCGGTACGCGGCGCATCGGGACGCGCCAGCACCGTATCGCGGATGCGGCGCATGGGTCCGGCCCATTCCGGGTCGCGTGCACCATGTCCGAACAGGACGATGGCAGATTGGGATCGGGGTGCTGCGGTCATGAGGCAATCTCCGTAGGAATGTCGGCGGACGCGACACGGCGAACTCCAGCGCGAAGCAGGTGCTCCAGCGCCCGTGCAGCACAGAGCAGGCCGACACTGGCCGTGACGGCCATGCTCGAACCATAGCCTGCGCAAGCGAGACCCTGTGGTGCGGCCCGCCCCGCGCCGGCATCGCAGGGCTGGACCGCAGGAAAGCGCAAGGGTTCGGTCGAGAACACCGCCTCGATACCGAATTTCCTCTTCGGGTCGCGTGTGAAACCGTGTTCCTTGCGCAGGCGCGCGCGCACCTTGGACAGCAAGGGATCCTGGACCGTACGCGAGAGGTCATCCACCATGATGCGCGCCGGGTCCAGCTTGCCGCCCGCCCCACCCGCCATGATCAGCGGAATGCCGCGCTCACGGCTCGCCGCGGCAAGCGCCACCTTCGCCCGTACGTTGTCGATGGCATCGATGACCACGTCGAAGCCTGAAAGCAGCCCGGCTGCATTCTCGGGGGTGACGAAGTCCTCGACCGTGATCACCTCGCAGTGCGGGTTGATGCCGGCGATGCGGGCGGACATTGCATCGACCTTGGCCATGCCAAGCGTATCTTCAAGCGCATGCGCCTGGCGATTGATGTTGGATTCGGCAACGTGGTCGAGGTCGATCAGGGTCAACCGCCCCACCCCGCTGCGTGCCAGCGCTTCGACCACCCAAGAGCCCACGCCGCCGATGCCGATCACGCAGGCGTGCGCCTTGCCGAGCGCCTCCGCGGCGCCGGCGCCATACAGGCGGTCGAGGCCGCCGAAGCGTCGCGCGCGGTCGACATCGGACTGCATGAAGCGCGGGCTCAGGCGTTGACCGCTTCGACGGCGCGCAGACTGTCGAGCCAGACGCCGAGGCCTTGTGCGTTGAGCTCCAGGTCCATGCGCAGCAGTTCGAGCGTATCGTCCTCGCTCAGCGCCCATTTCTGGCGCGCCGTCTCCTCGCGCATGACCTGCTCGAGACCGGCGAGGATCTCGACGTGGCGGGCAACCCCCTCACCGCGTGCGGCCTGCGCGACCGCGACCATGGTATCGATGAGGCGGTGCAGGTCCGCACCGAGGCGCTCGACGTCGGTGACGCGGCTGAAATGGGTCAGGTACATCGCCGTGGGCGACATGGCGAGCATGCGGTCGATGGAGGCATGCATCGCGGCAGGATCGAACTGGGTGGGCGTCGTCGTCGGCACCACGAAGGCGCGGCCATCGGTGTCGAGCTCGCGATAGGACAGGCCAAAGGTGTCGCCGGTGAAGAAGGCGCGTGCGACCGAATCCCACACGCAGATATGGTGGCGAGCGTGGCCGGGCGTGTCGAACACGCGCAGCATGCGGCTACCGAGTTGCACCTCGAGTCCATCGGTCGCCGCGACGATGCGCTCGGCGGGTACCGGAACCAGCTGGCCGTAGAGTTCGAACGCGCGCTCCGCGCCATATACGGCAGAGGTGCCTTCCCACAGCCGGGTCGGGTCCGCCATGTGGCGCACACCGCGCGGGTGGACCAGCAGCTTCGCCCGCGGCAGGGCGCACATCAGGCTGCCGGCGCCGCCTGCGTGATCGAGGTGGATGTGGGTGAGGATCACCCAGTCCACGGCCTCGGGCGCGATGCCGAGTGATGCCAGCGCCGCGAGCACATGAGGTACCGATGCATTGCTGCCGGTATCGACGACCGCCGCGCGGCCGTCCTGCACCACAAGGTGAATTGCGCAAAGCTGTGGCCGGCCGTAGGCCGAGTCGAAGGCGAAGACGCCGTCCTGATAGTCGATCAGATTTTTCATCACCCCTCCTCCAGGCATCGATCTGGGGTCGATTGTCCCGGTTTCAATACGTGCCTCGGCCCGGCGCAACGCGCCAGGCACGGCGGCCAAACGGTGTCAGAAGGGAATGTCGTCGTCGAAATCGCCGAACCCACCGGAGGACTGCGCAGGCTGCTGGGACTGCGGACGTTGTGCGGGCGCGGGGCTGCTGCGCGGCGCAGCGGCGGGAGCATCCCAGCCCGCATCGTTGCCACGCATGGATGCATCGCCGCCCTCGCGGCGCCCGCCGAGCATCTTCATCTCGTCGGCACGGATTTCGGTGGTGTAGCGGTCCTGACCGCTCTGGTCCTGCCACTTGCGCGTACGCAGGCTACCCTCGATGTAAACCTGGCTGCCCTTGCGCAGATACTGCCCGGCGATTTCGGCCAGCTTGCCGTAGAAGGACACGCGGTGCCATTCGGTAGCCTCACGGCGCTCGCCAGTATTCTTGTCGCGCCAGGTCTCGGTAGTGGCCAGACGGATGTTGCAGATCGCGTCGCCGGAGGGGGCGAAGCGGTTTTCCGGATCAGCGCCGAGGTTGCCGATCAGGATGACTTTGTTCAGGGATGCCATCCGGTTCTCCTTTGGAAACGTGAACGGGCAGCGTATGGGCGCCGCCCTTGCATGGTGTACCGCCCCGTTCAGCGCCCGGCAGGCGCCGGCGCGGTACGCAGGGGCGGCGGATTCATCGAGGTCGACAGCGCCAGCCATGCAAGCCCGAGCATGACGCAGAACAGGCTTACCACGCCGGTCCCGAAGGTCTGACCCAGCCAGCCGCCGAGCGCGCCGCCCAGGAACAGGCCGAGCGACTGCAGTGTGTTGTAGACCCCGAGCGCAGTCCCCTTCGCGCCCGGGGCGGCGATACGCGAGATCCACGACGGCTGCGTGGCCTCGAGCACGTTGAAGGCGATGAAGAAGAGGGTCAGCAGCAATGCCAATGGTATCAGTGCATCCCCAAAAAGCCAGAGCCCGAACTGAACGATCACAAGCAACGCGATGGCTGCATTGAAGACCGGCTTCATCTTGTCGTGGCGCTCGGCGAGGATCACCGCAGGCACCATGACGACAAAGGATAGCAGCACCGCCGGGAGGTAGACCTTCCAGTGCTCGGGCACCGGCAGGCCGCCGCTGGCGACCAGCGCCGAGGGGACCAGTACCCACATCGTGGTCTGGATCAGGTGCAGCGCGAACACACCGAAGTTGAGCCGCATCAGCTGGCCGTCACGCAAGACGTCGACGATCCGGCCCGTGGCGCGCGGAACGGGGGGCGCCTCGGGCACCACCTTGAGCAGCACGCCGATGGCGCCTACGGCGAGCACCGCGGTGAGCCAGAAGATGCCGGACATGCCGATTACCGCATAGAGCAGCGGCGCGACCACCATGGAGAGTGCGAACACGAGGCCGATGGAGGAGCCGATCATTGCCATGACCTTGGTGCGATGCTGGTCGCGCGTAAGGTCCGCAGCCAGCGCGGTGACGGCCGCGGAAATTGCACCCGCGCCCTGCACCACCCGCCCCACGATGATCATCCAGATGTCATCAGCGATTGCTGCAACGACGCTGCCGACGACGAAGAGCACGAGGCCGAACACGATCACCGGCTTACGCCCGAAGCGGTCGGAGGCGGCGCCGTAGGCGATCTGCAGGAAGGCTTGAGTAAGCCCGTAGGCGCCGATGGCCAGGCCGACGAGCATCAGGTCGTCTCCCCCTGGGATCTGCTCGGCATGAGCGGCGAACACGGGGAGGATCAGGAACAGGCCGAGCATGCGCAGCGCGAAGATAGCCGCCAGGCTCATGCCGGCGCGGCGTTCTTCGCGCGTCATCGGATCGCGTGCGGGAACGGACATACTGGATACCGGCTCGATCAAAGAGCGGGATTCTAACACCCCGCAAACGACTGATGCGATTACGCCGCCGCCGTGACGAGGGCGTATAGTTTGCCGTTTCCCACGCCTCGAACCCGTCATGGACGAGATCCGCATCCGCGGCGCCCGCACCCACAACCTGAAAAACATCAGCATCGACCTTCCCCGGAACCGCCTGACCGTGATCACAGGCCTGTCGGGCTCGGGGAAGTCCTCGCTCGCCTTCGATACCCTGTATGCGGAGGGCCAGCGCCGCTACGTCGAGTCTCTTTCCGCGTACGCGCGCCAGTTCCTCCAACTCATGGAGAAGCCGGATGTGGACCTGATCGAAGGATTGTCGCCCGCGATCTCGATCGAGCAGAAGGCCACCAGCCACAATCCACGTTCTACGGTCGGAACGGTCACCGAGATCCACGACTACCTCCGCCTGCTGTATGCACGCGCAGGCACACCACACTGCCCCGACCATCCGCAGCACGCGCTGGAAGCGCAGAGTGTGGCGCAGATGGTCGACCACGTGCTCGCACTGCCCGCCGAGACGAAGCTGATGATCCTCGCCCCGGTCGTGAGCGGCCGCAAGGGTGAGCAGAGCGATCTGTTCGCAGAGTTGCGCGCGCAGGGCTTCGTGCGCGTGCGGGTGGATGGCGAAGTGATGGAACTCGACGCCATGCAGCCCCTGGAGAAGGGCCGACGGCACGACGTGGCGGTGGTGATCGATCGCGTGAAGCTGCGCCCCGATTTGCGCAGCCGGCTCGCCGAGTCCTTCGAGACCGCACTCACGCATGCCGACGGGCGGGCGATCGCGGTGGAGATGGAAAGCGGCCGCGAGCACCTGTTCTCGGCTCGCTTCGCCTGCCCTGTGTGCAGCTTCTCACTTGCGGAACTGGAGCCACGGCTGTTCTCTTTCAACAATCCTGCCGGCGCATGCCCCAGGTGCGACGGGCTGGGCCAGGTCGAGTTCTTCGACCCCGTGCGGGTGGTTGCACACCCTGAGCTGTCGCTCGCATCGGGCGCGATCCGCGGCTGGGACCGGCGCAACCAGTTCTACTTCCAGTTGCTGGCAAGCCTGGCCTCGCACTACGGCTTCGATATCGAGACGCCGTGGCGGGCACTGCCGGAAGACCTGCGCGAGGTGGTGCTTTCCGGCTCCGGGCGGACAAAGATCGCTTTCCGCTACATGGCGGACAACGGCAGGATGGTGCTCAAGGAGCACCCCTTCGAGGGCATCCTGCCCAACCTCGAGCGGCGCCTGCGCGAAACCGATTCGCAGGCCGTGCGCGAGGAGTTGTCGAAATACCGTGCCACCCAGCGCTGCCCGGCCTGTCACGGCAGCCGCCTGCGCAGCGAGGCACGCCACGTGCTGATCGGCGGCCACCCCCTGCACGAGGTCGCCGCGATGCCGCTTGGGGCAGCGCATGCGTTCTTCGCCCAGCTCGCGCTGGAAGGCGCACGCGCACGCATCGCCGAAAGGATCGTGAGCGAGATCACCGCACGCCTGCGCTTCCTCATCGACGTGGGGCTCGACTACCTGGCGCTCGACCGCGCAGCCGATACGCTCTCGGGCGGCGAAGCGCAGCGCATCCGCCTGGCAAGCCAGATCGGCTCCGGGCTGACGGGCGTGATGTACGTGCTCGACGAACCGTCGATTGGCCTGCATCAGCGTGACAACGACCGCCTGCTTGACACCCTCGCCCGCTTGCGCGACATGGGCAACACGGTGATCGTGGTCGAGCACGACGAGGATGCGATCCGCAGCGCGGACTACGTGGTGGACATGGGCCCCGGGGCAGGCGAGCATGGCGGCCAGATCGTTGCACACGGCACGCCTGCCGAGGTGATTGCCAATCCGGACTCCCTCACCGGCGACTATCTTGCCGGAAGGCGCACGATCATGCCGCCCGGGCGCCGCACCGCGCCTGATCCGGCGCGCATGGTCCGGATCGCGGGCGCCACGGGCAACAACCTCAAGGCCGTCGACGCGAGCCTGCCGGTTGGATTGCTGACCTGCATCACCGGCGTTTCGGGCTCCGGCAAGTCCACCTTGATCAACGACACGCTCGCCACTGCCGCTGCGCACCAGCTCAACCGCAGCGCGGATGACCCTGCGCCGTACGCCGCGATCGAAGGGCTGGAAGCCTTCGACAAGGTCATCGACGTTGACCAGTCCCCAATCGGCCGCACACCGCGCTCCAACCCCGCCACCTACACGGGGCTGCTGACGCCTATCCGCGAGCTATTCGCCGGCGTGCCCGAGGCGCGGGCGCGCGGCTACGGTCCCGGGCGCTTCTCATTCAACGTGCGCGGCGGGCGCTGCGAGGCCTGCCAGGGCGACGGCCTGGTCAAGGTCGAGATGCATTTCCTGCCCGACCTGTACGTCCCGTGCGATGTCTGCCATGGCACGCGCTACAACCGCGAGACGCTAGAAATCCGATACAAGGGTCGCAACATCCGCGAGGTGCTGGAGATGACGGTGGAGGAGGCGCTCGCCTTCTTCGCACCGGTACCCGCAGTCGCACGCAAGCTCGAAACCCTGACCGACGTCGGCCTCGGCTACATCCGCCTGGGGCAGAGCGCGACGACTCTCTCGGGTGGCGAGGCTCAGCGCATCAAGCTCGCCCTCGAACTCTCCAAGCGCGACACGGGCCGAACCCTGTACATCCTCGACGAGCCGACCACCGGGCTGCACTTCCAGGACATCGAACTGCTGCTGAAGGTTCTGCACCGCCTGCGCGACCACGGCAACACCATCATCGTCATCGAGCACAACCTGGACGTAATCAAAACGGCCGACTGGGTCCTCGACCTGGGCCCAGAGGGCGGCGACCGTGGCGGCACGCTGGTATGCTGCGGAACCCCCGAGCAGATTGCCGAACACCCCGAGAGTCATACGGGCCGCTACCTGCGTCGCATGCTCTCCTGACCAGGGCCTCACCCCCCGGCGTAACCGCGCGGATTGAGGCACTGCCAGCGCCATGCGTCCTCGCACATGGCCTGCAAATCGCGCTCGGCGCGCCAGCCAAGCACTTCTTCTGCGCGGGCGGGATCCGCCCAGCACGCAGCGATATCTCCCGGTCGGCGCTCGACGATGTCGTAGGGGACTGCGCGCCCACTGGCGGCTTCGAAGGCGCGCACCATCTCCAGCACGCTGTAGCCGCGCCCGGTGCCAAGATTCAGCGTGCTCACGCCAGGTAGCCGTTCAATCCGCTCGAGCGCACGTAAATGGCCCAGCGCAAGATCGACCACATGAATGTAATCGCGCACGCCCGTGCCGTCGCGTGTCGGATAATCGTTGCCGAACACGCGCAGTCGCGGCAGTCGCCCGCCCGCAACCTGACTCACGAAAGGCATCAGGTTGTTCGGCAGACCATCCGGATCCTCCCCGATGCGCCCGCTCACATGCGCACCGACCGGGTTGAAGTATCGCAACAGCACGATGTTCCAGCCCGCTTCCGCTTGTGCCACGTCACGCAGGATCTGCTCGCCCATCAGCTTCGTCCAGCCGTAGGGATTGGTTGCAGAAGTCGGAAAATCCTCCCGGATGGGGACGGACGCAGGGTCCCCATATACCGTGGCCGACGAACTGAACACCATGCGCCGGCAACCGGCAATCTCCATCACCTCAAGCACGCTGATCAGGCCGTGCAGGTTGTTGTCGTAATAGGCGAGCGGCTGAGCGACCGACTCACCAACCGCCTTGCGCGCGGCGAAGTGGATCACCGCCTCGACCGGATGCTGCGCGAAAATATGCTCCAGCGCGGCACGGTCCCTCACATCCGCACGAACGAAGCCGGCAAGCGCGCGACCTCCCAGCTCCTGCATACGCGCAACCGCCGTCATGGAAGCGTTGGACAGATCATCCACCACGACGACGTCACGCCCCGCCTGCAGTAGCTCAACACACGTATGCGAACCGATGTAGCCCGCGCCCCCGGTCACCAGCGTCACGCCCATTCGTTCCAACCCTCCACCATTGCAACGCCTCCAGCCTGCCCGTACACCGCACATGTTTGCGCGGAACGATGCCGCGCGGGCGAAAAAAAACCGGGCGTTGCCCGGTTCTTTCGTTCGCTCGCCGATAACTCAGGCGGCTTCGCTTTCTTCAGCTTCAACCGCCTCACCTTCAGGTCGGTCGAGCAATTCGACATACGCCATCGGCGCGTTGTCGCCATCGCGGAAGCCGCACTTCAGAATACGCAGATAGCCACCGTTACGGCTGGCAAAGCGCGGACCCAGTTCGTCGAAAAGCTTCACGACCATATCACGGTCGCGCAGACGGTCGAACGCCAGACGGCGGTTGGCAACGCTGGGCTTCTTGCCCAGCGTGATCATCGGCTCGACCACACGGCGAAGTTCCTTCGCCTTCGGCAGGGTCGTCTTGATCGCTTCGTGACGCAGCAGCGAATTGGCCATGTTGCGGAACATCGCCTGGCGGTGGCTGCTGGTACGATTCAGCTTGCGAAGACCATTACGGTGACGCATTTCAATTCCTCACTTGCCCGGCGACTCAACCGAGCTTCTCAAGCCCGGCCGGCGGCCAGTTTTCCAGTTTCATGCCAAGCGTCAGCCCGCGAGAGGCCAACACTTCCTTGATCTCGTTGAGCGACTTCCGACCCAGGTTCGGGGTTTTCAGCAACTCGGTCTCGGTGCGCTGGATCAGATCACCGATGTAGTAGATGTTCTCGGCCTTCAGGCAGTTCGCAGAACGCACCGTGAGCTCGAGGTCATCGACCGGGCGCAGCAAAACGGGATCGATCGTCTGCGACGGGGCCTCGACCCGCTCGGGCTGAGTGCCTTCGAGGTCGGCGAACACCGAAAGCTGATCCATCAGCACGCGCGCCGCGTAGCGGATCGCCTCTTCCGGATCAACCGCACCGTTGGTCTCGATATCGATGATCAGACGATCGAGGTCGGTACGCTGCTCGACACGAGCGCTTTCTACCAGGTAGCTGACACGGCGCACAGGGCCGAACGACGCATCGAGAACGATACGGCCGATCTGCTTGCTCTCAGCGCTCTGGGGGCGCGCATTACCCGGTACGTACCCGCGTCCTTCCTCGACCCTGATCTGCATGTCCATCTTGCCACCGGGGGCCAGATGCGCGATCACATGATCGGGGTTGATGATCTCGACGTCGTGACCGAGTTCGATGTCGGCCGCCGTCACCAAGCCCTCGCCGGATTTGGCGAGTCGCACGGTGACTTCGCTGCGCCCGTTGAGCTTGAATACCACACCCTTCAGGTTCAGCAGCAGGTCGACGATGTCTTCGCGCACGCCGTCAAGCGTGGAGTACTCGTGCAGCACCCCTTCGATCGTGACTTCCGTGGCAGCGTGCCCCGGGAGCGACGACAGGAGGATGCGCCGCAGCGCATTCCCCAGCGTATGACCGAACCCGCGCTCGAACGGCTCCATCGTCACCCGCGCCTGGACAGGCGAGGTGCTCTGGACGTCGATGATGCGCGGTTTCAGCAGTGCATTGCTTTGCATCAGCATTTCCTCGGAACTAGAAGAGGATCAGACTCCCGATCAACGGGAGTACAGTTCCACCACCAGGCTCTCGTTGATCGTTGCAGGCAGTTCAGTGCGCACCGGGTAGGCTTTGAAGACACCCTTGCCGGCCTTGGTGTCGACTTGGAGCCACTCGGGGAAACCACGCGACTCGGCAGCCTCGAGGGCGGCCTTGACGCGCAGGTGACCGCGCGCACCTTCGGTCAGTTCGACAACATCGCCCGGGCGAACAACGTACGACGGGATATTCACGCGCTTGCCATTGACCAGCACGCCGTTGTGACGGACCACCTGTCGTGCTTCAGCGCGCGAGGCGCCGAAACCCATGCGGTAGGCGACGGAGTCCAGCCGACCTTCCAGCAACTGAAGCAGGTTTTCACCTGTCTGACCACGGCGACGGTCCGCTTCGGCGTACACCTTGCGGAACTGGCGCTCCAGCACACCGTAAATGCGGCGAATCTTCTGCTTCTCACGCAACTGCACGCCATAGCCGGACAGACGCTGCCCGGAACGCTGACCGTGCTGGCCAGGGGCATACGCACGGCGCTCGATGGCGCACTTGTCGGTAAAACACTTTTCGCCCTTCAGGAACAGCTTTTCGCCTTCGCGACGGCACTGACGGCACTTAGGATCGAGATTACGAGCCACTTATCAACTCCTTGTCAGATACGACGCTTCTTCGGCGGACGGCAGCCGTTATGCGGGATGGGGGTGATGTCCGTGATGCTGGAAATCTTGATCCCCAGCGCATTGAGCGCACGAACCGAGGACTCGCGCCCAGGACCGGGGCCCTTGATGCGCACTTCCAGGTTCTTGATGCCACATTCCTGGGCAGCCTTGCCAGCCGCTTCGGCAGCGACCTGAGCGGCGAACGGCGTGCTCTTGCGCGAGCCCTTGAAGCCCGCACCGCCCGAAGTCGCCCACGACAGAGCGTTACCCTGACGATCGGTGATGGTGATGATGGTGTTGTTGAAGCTCGCGTGAACGTGAGCGATGCCTTCGGCAACGTTCTTTTTGACCTTCTTGCGAACCTTCGTTCCAGTCTTAGCCATTATCGGTTCCTATTACTTCTTGCCGGCGATCGGCTTGCGCGGACCCTTGCGGGTACGGGCATTGGTGCGGGTGCGCTGGCCACGAAGCGGCAGCCCACGGCGATGACGCACGCCGCGGTAGCAGCCCAGGTCCATCAGGCGCTTGATGTTCATGGTGACTTCACGACGCAGGTCGCCTTCGACGACGAAACGACCGACTTCGTCACGCAGCTTTTCCATGTCCGACTCGGTCAGATCCTTGACCTTGACCGAACGCACGATGCCTGCGGCGTCGCAAATTCTCTGAGCACGCGAACGGCCGATCCCATAGATGGCGGTCAGCGCGATCTCGGCATGCTTGTGATTGGGAATATTAACCCCAGCAATACGGGCCATCCGTATACCCCGAAACGAAAAACGTTAAATTCTAATGCCTGGCGTTGAGTAGATCAACCCTGGCGTTGCTTGTGCCGCGGATCGCTGCAAATGACGCGAACCACACCCTTGCGGCGGATAATCTTGCAGTTGCGGCAGAGCCGCTTGACCGATGCCTGCACTCTCATGATGTTGCTCCTGTTTCTCTAATCTTCACTTGGTCCGGAAAACGATCCGGCCCTTGGTCAGGTCGTAGGGGGTGAGCTGTACGGTCACCTTGTCCCCGGGGAGGATGCGGATGTAGTGCATCCGCATCTTCCCGGAGATATGGCCGAGCACCATGTGACCGTTTTCAAGCCTGACGCGGAACGTTGCATTGGGGAGGTTCTCGGTCACCTCTCCCTGCATCTCGATTACATCTTCCTTCGCCATGGCTCACCTTCCGGGGATACCCGCCCCCTTGAAGTTCGCTTTCTTCAGCAGACTCTCGTACTGGTGCGACATCACGAATGCCTGGACCTGAGCCATGAAGTCCATCGTAACCACCACGATGATCAGCAGCGAAGTGCCACCGAAATAGAACGGCACGTTCCACTTCAGGATCAGGAACTCCGGCAGAAGGCAAACCAGCGTGATGTACACCGCACCGGCCAGCGTCAGCCGCATGAGAATCTTGTCAATGTAGCGCGCGGTCTGATCGCCAGGACGAATCCCGGGAACAAAGGCCCCGCTCTTCTTCAGGTTGTCTGCCGTCTCACGCGCATTGAAGACCAGCGCCGTGTAGAAGAAGCAGAAGAAAATAATCGCCAGCGCATAGAGCATCACGTAGATGGGCTGACCCGGAGAGAGCGTGGAAGCGATGTCTCGCAGCCAGTACATCCCCTCCGACGAACCAAACCACTGCCCCAGCGTGGCAGGGAACAGAATGATGCTCGACGCGAAGATCGGCGGAATCACGCCAGACATGTTCAGCTTCAGGGGAAGGTGGGAACTTTGCCCCCCATACACCTTGTTGCCGACCTGCCGTTTGGCGTAATTCACCAGAATCTTCCGCTGCCCACGCTCCACGAAAACCACAAAGGCCGTCACCAGCACCACGAGAATGCAGATGAAGAGCGCCGTAAAGGGGTGCATCGATCCTGTCCGAACCAACTCGAACAAACCGCCAATCGCACTTGGCAAGCCCGCTATGATGCCGGCGAAGATGATGATCGAGATGCCATTACCGATGCCACGCTCGGTGATCTGCTCACCCAGCCACATCAGGAACATCGTACCGGTCACCAGCGTCGCGACGGTCACGAATCGGAACATGACCCCCGGCTCGAGCACCAGACCAGGCTGCCCTTCGAGCGCGATCGCGATACCCAGCGACTGCGCCAACGCCAGCAGCAAGGTGCCGTACCGCGTGTACTGCGTGATCTTGCGTCTACCCGCCTCCCCTTCCTTCTTCAACGCTTCCAGAGAAGGCACCGCCACGGTCATCAACTGCATGATGATGGACGCGGAGATGTAGGGCATGATGCCCAGCGCGAAGATGGTGAAGCGAGACAGCGCGCCACCCGAAAACAGGTTGAACACGCCAAGGATTCCACCCTGCTGGGACTGGAACAACTCTGCCAGCCCCTGCGGGTCGATACCAGGCACCGGAATGTGCGCGCCGATCCGATACACGATCAACGCGCCCATGAGGAACATCAACCGGCGCTTGAGATCGCCGAATTTCCCCGCGCTTCCCAGCGTGGCAGCAGGATTCGCCACAGCGTATGCCCTTTTCTTACTCGGCCGCCACGGAACCGCCGGCAGCTTCGATCGCCGCCTTGGCACCCGCAGTCGCACCCACGCCGCGCAGGATCACCTTGCGGCTTATGGAACCCGAAACGACGACCTTGGCCGACAGAGCATCGGCGGCGATGACGCCCGCCTGCTTGAGCGTCAGCAGATCGATCTCGTCTACCGGGAGCTTGTCCAGTTCGGACAGGCGCACCTCGACATTGCGAGCCCGCGTCAGCGAAACGAAACCGCGCTTCGGCAGCCGGCGCTGCAGCGGCATCTGGCCGCCCTCGAAGCCGACCTTGTGGAACCCGCCGGCGCGGGATTTCTGACCCTTGTGGCCGCGGCCGCAGGTCTTGCCCAAGCCGCTGCCCATTCCGCGACCGACACGGCGCGCAACTTTCTTGGAGCCTTCACCGGGCTTGATGGTATTCAGGCGCATTTCAACCCTCACACTTCAGCAGGTAGGACACCTTGTTGACCATGCCCCGGACTTCCGGGGTATCCGCCAGCTCGACCGTGTGGTTGAGCCGGCGCAGACCCAGCCCGCGCACAGTAGCACGATGGGACTGCTTGGTACCGATCACGCTCTTCACGAGCGTCACCCTGATTTTCTTGTCCGACATCTCTTACCCCAGGATCTCTTCGACGGACTTGCCGCGCTTGGCAGCGATCTCCGCCGGGGTGTTGATCGCCATCAGGCCATTGATGGTGGCACGGACGACGTTGTACGGATTGGCAGAGCCGATGCACTTGCAAATCACATCGGTCACACCCATGACTTCGAACACGGCGCGCATCGGACCGCCGGCGATGATGCCGGTACCAGCGGGAGCCGGCTGCATCAGCACGGAAGCCGCGCCGTGCTTGCCGATTACCGTATGCTGCAAGGTCCCGTTCTTGAGCGAGACCTTACGCATCTTGCGACGCGCTTCGTCCATCGCCTTCTGCACCGCCACCGGAACTTCGCGGGACTTCCCCTTGCCCATGCCGATCGCGCCGTCACCGTCACCGACGACGGTCAGTGCCGCGAAGCCGAGGATACGACCGCCCTTTACGACCTTGGTCACGCGATTGATCGCGACCATTTTTTCCTTCAGGCCGTCATCGCGCTCGTCGGAGGCTTGCGCACGTTTGGTTTGCTGCTTGGCCATACGATTCCTCGCTTAGAACTTGAGACCGCCTTCACGGGCGGCCTCGGCCAGCGCCTTCACGCGGCCGTGATACAGGAAGCCCGAGCGGTCGAAGGAGACCTGCTCCACACCGGCTGCTTTTGCACGCTCGGCGATGAGCTTGCCCACCACCTCCGCGGCCGCCTTGTTGCCGCCATTGGCGACCTTGGCGCGCACATCGGCTTCGACGGTCGATGCAGCGGCGAGAACGCGCGCTCCGCAGCCGGAGATGACCTGAGCGTAGATATGGCAGTTGGACCGGAACACCGTCAGGCGAACCGCCTTGAGCTCCGCAATCTTGGCGCGAGTTTTGCGCGCGCGACGGAGACGAGTTTCTTTCTTGTTCATGACGAACCGCCTTACTTCTTCTTGGTTTCCTTGAGCACCACCACTTCGTCCGAATAACGGACGCCCTTGCCCTTGTAAGGCTCGGGAGCGCGGTAGGCCCGCACCTCGGCAGCGACCTGGCCGACCTTCTGCTTGTCGACCCCTTTGATCAGGATCTCGGTCTGAGTCGGCGTCTCGACCTTCACACCTTCGGGCATCTGATGCACGACCGGGTGAGAGAAGCCGAGTGACAGATTGAGCTTGTCGCCCTGCGCTTGCGCACGATAACCCACGCCCACCAGGGTCAGCTTGCGCTCGAAACCCTTGCTCACGCCGGTAACCATATTGTTCACCAACGCACGCACGGTGCCAGACATGGCGCGCGCATTGGCAACACCGTCGCGCGCCTTGCACACGATCGCATCGCCTTCGCGCGCAACCTGTACGGCACCCGTCAGCGCCTGGCGCAGCGAGCCGAGCGGACCTTTCACTGCGATCTCAGCGTCGGAAATCATCACTTCCACGCCCTGCGGGATCGCCACCGGATTCTTGGCTACACGAGACATCGTATCCCCCTTACGCGACCAGGCAGATGACCTCGCCACCCACGCGGCCAGCGCGTGCGGAGCGGTCGGTCATCACGCCACGCGGCGTGGAAACAATGGCGACGCCAAGGCCGTTCATCACGCGCGGCAGGTCATCGCTACCCTTGTAGATGCGCAGCCCAGGACGGCTCACACGCTCGAGTCGCTCAATGACCGGGCGCCCGGCGTAATACTTGAGCGTAACGTCGAGCGAAGGCTTGCCGCCCTCTTCGCGCACCGCGAAACCATCGATGTAACCTTCGTCATGCAGAACTTTGGCGATCGCAACCTTCAGCTTCGACGAAGGCATCGACACCGAGGCCTTCTGGGCCTGCTGGCCGTTGCGGATGCGCGTCAGCATGTCGGCGATCGGATCGGACATACTCATCTTCGATTTCTCCTTACCAGCTCGCCTTGGTCATACCAGGAACTTCACCACGGAAAGCAATTTCACGCAGCTTGTTACGGCACAGACCGAACTTGCGGAACACGCCACGCGGGCGCCCGGTGAGCGCACAACGATTGCGCTGACGGGTCGGGTTCGCGTTGCGCGGCAGTTGCTGCAGGGCCAGACGGGCGGCCATGCGTTCTTCTTCGGACAGACTGGTGTCCTTGATCGTCGCGACCAGGGCGGCACGCTTGGCAGCGAATTTTTCCACCAGCTGCGCGCGCTTCGCTTCGCGGTTGATCAGAGCGAGTTTCGCCATATCACCCTCAATTCTTGAACGGGAACTTGAACGCGGCGAGGAGAGCACGGGCCTCCTCGTCGTTCTTGGCCGTCGTCGTGATGCTGATGTTCATCCCGCGCAGCGCATCGATCTTGTCGTACTCGATCTCAGGAAAAATGATCTGTTCCTTGACACCGAGGTTGTAATTGCCGCGACCATCAAAACCCTTCGACGCGATACCGCGGAAGTCACGGACGCGCGGCAGGGCAATCGTGATCAGACGATCTAGAAATTCGAACATGCGCGGCCCACGCAGGGTCACCATGCAGCCAATCGGATAACCGTCGCGAATCTTGAAACCGGCGATCGACTTGCGAGCCTTGGTGGACACTGGCTTCTGACCGGCGATCTTGGTCATGTCGCCAATGGCGTTCTCGAGAATCTTCTTGTCGCCAACCGCCTCACCGACGCCCATATTGAGGGTGATCTTGGTGATGCGAGGAACTTCCATCACGGACTTGTAGCCGAACTGCTGCCTCAGCGCAGGCGCGACCTCATCCTTGTAAACCTGTTGCAAGCGAGCCATCGTCACTCCTTAGGCGTTCACCAGCTCGCCGTTCGACTTGAAGAAACGAACCTTGCGGCCATCTTCAAGCGTCTTGATCCCGACTCGATCACCCTTCTGGGTGGCGGGATTGAACAGCGCGACGTTCGACACATGGATGGGCATCTCCTTCTCGACGATGCCACCCACTTCACCTTTCAGCGGATTCGGGCGCACGTGCTTCTTCACCCGATTCACACCCTCGACCACGACGCGCTCGTCATCGACGCGGCGCAGCACAGTGCCACGACGGCCACGATCCTTGCCCGTCAGCACCATTACTTCGTCACCCTTGCGGATCTTGTTCATCTATCGACTCCTCAGAGCACTTCGGGCGCCAGCGAGACGATCTTCATGAACCGCTCGGTGCGCAGCTCGCGCGTGACCGGCCCAAAGATACGGGTGCCGATCGGCTCAAGCTTGTTGTTCAGAAGCACGGCCGCATTGTTGTCGAACTTGATCAGCGAACCGTCAGGACGACGAACGCCCTTGGCAGTGCGAACCACGACCGCGTTGTAGACGTCACCCTTCTTGGCGCGACCACGCGGCGCAGCATCCTTCACGGTAACCTTGATGATGTCGCCCACGCCGGCATAGCGACGCTTCGAACCACCCAGGACCTTGATGCACATCACCGAGCGTGCGCCGGAGTTATCGGCCACGTCCAGCCTGGACTGCATTTGAATCATGAAAATATCTCCAACTTATCCCGCATCTGCGGACAGTCTTGGAACCCGTCAGGGTAGGATGCCCCGAGCGAGCCCCGGAGCAAAGAGGCAAAAGTATAACAGCCTGGCGCGTGCGCGCCAAGCTGTTTTTTTTGCGACCTGCCAGTAACTCAATTCAGATGATACGAGCCTTCTCGAGCACCTTGGCCACCCGCCAGGTCTTGGTGCGCGAGATCGGGCGGCACTCCTCGATCTCGACGAGGTCGCCCTGCGCGGCAATGCCGTCTTCCACGTGAGCGTGGTACTTTGCCGAACGGGTGATGATCTTGCCGTACAGCGGGTGCTTCACCCGACGCTCGACAAGAACGGTCACCGTCTTCTGCATCTTGTCGCTCACCACACGCCCAACCAGCGCGCGGCGAACCTTCTCAACCTGTTCGCTCATTGCTGACCCGCCTTTTCGCGCAGAATGGTACGCACGCGCGCGATATCGCGACGAACCTTACCAATCTGACTCGTATTGCCCAGCTGCTGCGTAGCGTGCTGCATGCGCAGCGAAAACTGCGCCTTGAGCAGCTCGAGGAGCTCCTTGTTCAACTCATCTGCGCTCTTGGCGCGGAGTTCAGTAGCGTTCATGTTCAACCCCCAATCTGACGGGTAACGAACACGGTCTCGATCGGAAGCTTGGCGGCAGCGAGCCGGAAAGCCTCACGAGCGAGCTCTTCGGCCACGCCGTCCATTTCATAGAGCACCTTGCCCGGCTGGATCTCGGCGACCCAGTACTCGGGGTTACCCTTACCGTTACCCATCCGAACTTCGGCCGGCTTCTTCGAGATCGGCTTGTCCGGGAAGATGCGAATCCAGATGCGACCACCACGCTTGATATGACGCGTCATCGCACGACGGGCCGACTCGATTTGACGCGCGGTCAGACGACCGCGGCCAACGGCCTTCAGCCCGTACTCGCCGAAGGACACCTTGGCGCCGCGGGTAGCGACACCGGTGTTGCGGCCCTTCTGCTCCTTACGGTACTTCCTTCTAGTCGGCTGCAGCATCATTCACTCCTGCTTTCTTCTTGCCGGCCTTCGCCACGACGAGCGGGACGACGACCCGGACGACCTTCGCCGTCACGCGGCGCGCCACGGCGGCCACGGCGGTTATCCACTTCCGGCTCGGCGGCGACGGGCTGCTCGTTGCGACCCAGCATCTCACCCTTGAACACCCACACCTTGATGCCAATGATGCCGTAGGTGGTCTGCGCTTCGGAGACGCCATAATCGATATTCGCGCGCAGGGTGTGCAGCGGAACACGGCCTTCACGATACCACTCGGTACGCGCGATCTCGGCGCCGTTCAGGCGACCGGAGCTCATGATCTTGATGCCCTGGGCACCCAAGCGCATCGCGTTCTGCATGGCCCGCTTCATTGCGCGGCGGAACATGATGCGCTTCTCAAGTTGCTGGGCGATCGAATCAGCGATGAGCTTCGCGTCGAGTTCGGGCTTGCGCACTTCCTCGATATTCACGTGAACCGGAACGCCTACGATCTTCTGCAGATCGCGCTTGAGTGCCTCGATGTCTTCGCCCTTCTTGCCGATCACGACGCCCGGACGCGCACTGAACAGCGTAATGCGGGCATTCTTGGCCGGCCGCTCGATCAGCACGCGGCCGAGCGATGCGTGCGCGAGGCGCTTCTTGAGGTACTCGCGAACCTTCAGGTCCTCGTGCAGCATGCCCGAGAAGTCCTTGCTGGAAGCAAACCAGCGCGAACCCCAGTCACGCGTGACGGCGAGGCGGAAGCCAGTGGGATGGATTTTCTGACCCATGTTTACTCCTTACTCGCCAACGGTCACGTAGACGTGGCAGGTGGGCTTGAGGATGCGGTTGCCGCGACCCTTCGCACGCGCAGTGAAGCGCTTGAGCGTCATGCCCTCTTCCACGTGAATGGCCTTGACCTTCAGCGTGTCGATATCGGCGCCGTCGTTGTGCTCGGCATTCGCGATTGCCGACTCGAGCACCTTGCGAATGATCTTCGCGCCCTTCTTGGGCGAGAAGGCCAGCGTGTTGAGCGCCTGATCGACGCGTTTGCCCCGAACCAGGTCGGCCACCAGGCGACCCTTCTGGGCCGACAGGCGAACGCCACGGAGAATTGCTTTGGTTTCCATGTCGCCCCCTTAACGCTTGGCTTTCTTGCTGGCGGCGTGACCCTTGAAGGTACGCGTGAGCGCGAATTCGCCGAGCTTGTGTCCGACCATGTTCTCGGTCACGAACACGGGAATGTGCTGCTTGCCGTTGTGCACCGCGATTGTCAGACCGATGAAGTCGGGCAGAATCGTGGAGCGACGCGACCAGGTCTTGATCGGGCGCTTGTCGTTGCTCGTCCGTGCCGCGTCGACCTTCTTGAGCAGGTGCGCGTCGATGAACGGGCCTTTCTTGATAGAACGTGCCATCTTTTACCCCTTAACGCTTGTGACGACGCTGCACGATCATGTTGTCGGTGCGCTTGTTCGAGCGCGTCCGATAACCCTTGCTCGGCGTACCCCACGGGCTGACCGGCTCGCGCGCTTCGCCGGTCCGACCCTCGCCGCCACCATGCGGGTGGTCGACCGGGTTCATCGCCACACCGCGAACGGTCGGGCGGATGCCGCGCCAACGGTTCGCGCCGGCCTTGCCGATCTTGCGCAGACCATGCTCTTCGTTGCCAACTTCACCGATGGTCGCGCGGCACTCCACATGCACGCGACGGATCTCGCCGGAGCGCAGGCGCAGCTGTGCGTACGAACCTTCACGCGCGAGCAGCTGAACCGAGGTGCCCGCAGCACGCGCAAGCTGAGCACCTTTGCCGGGAACCATCTCGATGCAGTGGATCGTCGAGCCGACCGGGATGTTACGAATCGGCAGCGCGTTACCTGGCTTGATAGGCGCCTCGGAGCCGCTAACCAGTTGCTGACCGACTTCCACGCCACGCGGTGCGATGATGTAGCGACGCTCGCCATCCGCGTAGCACAGCAGCGCGATGTGCGCGGAGCGATTGGGGTCGTACTCGATACGTTCGACCTTGGCGGGAATACCATCCTTATTGCGACGGAAGTCGACCAGGCGATAGTGTTGCTTGTGACCACCACCCTGGTGGCGCACCGTGATGCGACCGTTATTGTTACGGCCAGCATTCTTGCTCTGCTTCTCGACCAGCGCCGCGATCGGACGCCCCTTGTAGAGGTCGGCATTGACGACCTTTACCTGGGCACGACGGCCAGCGGAAGTGGGCTTGAGTTTAACGATTGCCATGATCTATCACTCCCCCGCCGCGAAGTTGATTTCCTGACCGGGCTTCAGGCACACGAAGGCCTTCTTCCAGTCCTTGCGGCGACCCATGGTCTTGCCAAAGCGCTTGGCTTTGCCCTTCACGTTCAGAACCTGAACCGACTTCACCTCGACCTTGAACAGCGACTCGACAGCCGCCTTCACTTCGGGCTTGGTTGCATCGGAAGCGACCTTGAACACCACCTGCTCGCTCTTGTCGGCAACATACGTTGCCTTTTCGGAGATCTGCGGAGCGAGCAGCACCTGCAGCAGACGTTCCTGAGTGATCGCGCTCATTGCCACGCTTCCTCCATCTTCGCCAGCGCGCCCTTGGTGACCAGCACCTTCGGGAAGCGCACGAGCGACACCGGATCCGCCTCGTTCACTTCCAGCACCAGAACCTGATGAAGGTTGCGCGAGGACAGGAACAGGTTCTCATCCATTTCGTCGGTAATGACCAGAACCGAGTCCAGGCCCATACCCTTGAGCTTCTGCGACAGCAAGCGGGTCTTCGGCGCCTCGACGCTGAAGTTCTCCACGATGGCCAGACGGTCCTCGCGAGCAAGCTGCGACAGGATCGCAGCGACACCGGCGCGGTACATCTTGCGGTTCACCTTCTGCGAGAAGTTCTCGTCCGGGGTGTTCGGGAAGATCTTGCCGCCTCCGCGCCACAGCGGGCTGGAAGCCATACCAGCACGGGCGTTACCCGTACCCTTCTGACGGAACGGCTTGCGAGTCGACTTGGCGATCTCGGAGCGATCCTTCTGCTTGCGGTTACCCGAGCGCGCGTTCGCCATGTAGGCGGTCACGACCTGGTGCACAAGCGCTTCGTTGTACTCACGGCCGAACAGCACATCGGACGCCTGAAGCGTCGATGCTGCCTGACCCTGATCATTCAAGAGTTTCAGTTCCATTGCGCGCTCCTCAGGCCTTGACCGCCGGACGGACGACGACGTCGCCACCCTTGGCACCCGGCACCGCACCCTTCACGAGAAGGAGCTGGCGCTCGACATCCACGCGAACGACTTCGAGCCCCTGGGTCGTGCGCTGCACGTTGCCATACTGGCCGGCCATGCGCTTACCCGGAAACACGCGACCCGGATCCTGCGCCATACCGATGGAACCCGGCGAGTTGTGCGAGATGGAGTTGCCGTGCGAGGCACGGTTCGACGAGAAGTTGTGACGCTTGATCGGGCCGGAAAAGCCCTTGCCGATCGTCACACCGGTCACATCAACCTTTTGACCGACCTGGAAGAGGTCTGCGCCCAGCAGGTCACCGACATTCATGCCGCCTGCCTGCTCGCCTTCAACGCGGAACTCCTTCATGCCGCGACTGGGCTCGACGCCCGCCTTGGCAAGATGACCCGCGACCGGCTTGGTGATACGGCTGGCGCGACGCCTGCCGAAAGCAACCTGAACCGCGGCATAGCCATCAGTTTCGGTCGTCTTGATCTGGGACACACGATTGTCCGACACGTCCAGCACCGTCACCGGAATGGTCTTGCCATCCTCAGCGAAGATGCGAGTCATGCCGACCTTGCGTCCTACAAGGCCTAGACTCATTTTTTTCTCCTGAATCCCGGTTGCGATTGACCGGGGGTCACAATTATTGCACCCAAAGGCACAAAGGCCGGATTATACCGGCCTGTTCAAAGCTTCCGCAAGCAAAAGCGCTTATTGGAGCTTGATCTCGACGTCCACGCCAGCCGGAAGATCCAGCTTCATCAGAGCGTCAACCGTTTTATCGGTCGGATCGATGATGTCCATCAGGCGCTGATGGGTGCGGATTTCCATCTGATCGCGCGAAGCCTTGTTAACGTGCGGCGAACGCAGCAGGTCGAAACGTTCGATGCGAGTCGGCAGCGGGACGGGGCCGCGAACGACGGCGCCCGTGCGCTTGGCCGTTTCGACGATTTCCAACGCGGACTGGTCGATCAGACGGTAATCGAATGCTTTCAGGCGAATGCGGATTTTCTGGTTCTGCATGTTTAGTCCAAAAGAGCGGATGTTTCAGAAAAGAGCACAAAGAGCGTGGGCGACCCCAAAGGGCCGCCCCAGTTCGAGCATTACTCGATGATCTTGGCGACGACGCCGGCGCCGACGGTACGGCCGCCTTCGCGGATCGCGAAGCGCAGGCCCTCTTCCATGGCGATCGGGGCGATCA